>JAFYMV010000029.1 GCA_017548225.1 Bacteroidaceae bacterium
CCCACCCGCCTCTTTAGCTCAGTTGGCCAGAGCACGTGATTTGTAATCTCGGGGTCGTTGGTTCGAATCCGACAAGAGGCTCAAGAATCAGCGAAGGTTTTCAAAATCTTTGCTGATTTTGTTTTTATAAAAGCACTACCATTTTGTGCGATTCTAGCAACAAGCAGCAATACCAAGAGGGAGCAGGAAGCTAAGAGGATCACCTCATTGCCATAAAATTCTGCCGGCGAAATCACTTCGGCGGCAGAAGATAAAGAAATGGCAATTATTAGAAAACAGAACAAGAAAAACATTTGAGTTGTGAGTTATGAGTTATGAGTTATGAACTGTGAGCCATGAGTTATGAGTTCTTAGAAACTGAACTGTGTCATCACACTCACACGCTGTGCCCAGCGGCCTTCACCATCTTGATTCTGGCGCTTGCCGAGATTGTACTCGCCACCCACTTGGATACGGGGAGTGATATTCCAGAAGAGGTTGAGGGCGCTATATAGTCCGTAGCGGTACTCGGTGGGAGTCTGCTGATAGTCCGGCAAGTAGCGGAGCTGACCTACGGTAAGCCCGGTAAAGAGCTTGGGGGTAAAGTGGTACTGCGCTGCACCATACCATCCGAAGAGACGGGGAGCATACATCTCGCCTTGCACTTCGGGATTGTCTACAAGGTCATAGTTGCCCATCATGAGATCGCCCGTAAGGCTGCTGATGCCACGACCATAGTTACCCATAAAGTAGAGGGTGAGTGGCTTGCAAGGGCGCATCACTGAACTCAACTGCACACCCCAGCCTATCTCGTTGCGATTGCTGGCTGTCACCATGTCGCGGTATGGAAGCACGCGCATGATACCTGCCAAGCGCACATGCTGGTTGGGAGCCCACTCGTACTGGCTGAAGGCTGCAAGGTTGGGGAACCAGTCGTCGATGGTCTTCGTAGTAGTACCATTGGCACCTACGAAGGACTGTGGCATCTCGACCGAGCCGGCTACAATCCAATCCTTACGCAGATTGTGCATCCAGCGCACAAGCACGGCGGTGGTGCTCACATAGGCGTTAGGGCCCTGTCCGTCAACAAGCAGAGGCTCGGCCAACGGGTCGCTGAAGGTGGAGTGAGCATAACCGATAGTCCAGTCATTCAGCGTAGCGTAGGCTTTCTTGAGCAGAAAGTCGCGCTGGTTGTACCCGTCGAAGTTGGCCTCTATATATAATTGGTAATCACCTACTCTCGTATTGGTGCCAAGCACACGGAAGTAGAGTGCCGTACCTGCGGGGGTAGAGCCCATCCAACGATCGCGGAGCGGGTCCTTGGGGATGGCAATGTTATAGGGAATGAAGCCGTTATTGGGCATTGCCCCATCCCAGTCGTACCAACCACGCATGCGCACCACGCCACCGAGACCCATGGCAAAGTTGGCATCGCGGCTCATAAAGAGGAAATAGGGTGCGCGAGGATCTTGCGCATGACGAAACTGGTCGTAGTAGAATATGTCGAGCAGAGCACGCTCGCTGGCCGGTGAGGGCTTCTGCCCTTCGCCGAGGTATTCTATACGATGGGTTTTCTTGAGCGAGTCAATGTACTGTTCCACACGACTCTGTGGACGCTCTTGTGCCGTGACCGAAGCCACAGCCAGCACTCCTGAAGCTACAAGTGCAGCAATCTTGGTATTCATATTACATGCGGTTAATCTATTTGCACATAGTAACACCAGGCCCATAAGAATGTTTTTATGCAAGATAAATTTTGTGTTTCGCACAAATAGCCGTACTTTTGCTAATTAATAGCTAATATATAAGACAAGTCAAGCGCTATGAGCAGTCAAGAACAACCGTCAATGATACACTATGCCATGAACTTCGGTGCTGTGGTGGGCGTATACTATATCGCCAAGTTCTGCCTGTTCCCGATGAGTTTCAACTCCACATTTGCAGGTATGCTCTTCATTGGCCTCACGCTGATGGTGCCCCTACTCATGTACCGCTTGGTCAAGTACTACCGCGACCGCTACTTGGGCGGGGATATCACATTTACGCATGCATTGGCCTTTACCGTGCTTAGCATGGGCTTTGGCTCACTGCTGGCTGCAGTAGCACACTATACCTATTTCGCCTTTATCGATGGCGGAGCAATGATGGGTGCCATAGAGCAGAGCGTCGAGCAGATGGTGGCCATTGCAGAGAGCACAGCTATGGCAAGCGACACGACAGCAGTCGTACCCCCCGTGCTTACCGACTCGATAGCACAGGTAGCGCCGAGCATCGCTGGTGAGGACATTACGCTGGTAACATCGCTCGACAGCTACATCACCCTACTGCGCACGACAACGGAGCAGATAAAGGCGATGACACCTATCGACATGACCATAGGCATGCTAAGCAACAACTTGTCATGGAGCATCATCGTGGCATTGCCCGTGGCGGCATTTGCCTCGCTCCGCAACCTCAAAGAAAAGAAATCATAATTCACAATTCATAATTCAGAATTGAACGCATGGACATATCTGTTATAGTACCCCTGTACAATGAGGCCGAAAGCCTTCCCGAACTACACGCGTGGATAAAGCGCGTGATGGACGCCAACAAGTATTCCTACGAGGTGCTCTTCGTCAATGACGGCAGCACTGACGACTCATGGAAGGTGATTGAGGAGCTGCACGCTGCATACCCTGAGGTGAAAGGCATCAAGTTTCGCCGCAATTACGGCAAATCGCCCGCCTTGTTCTGCGGATTTGACCGCGCTGAAGGCGATGTGGTCATCACCATGGACGCCGACCTGCAGGACTCACCCGATGAGATTCCCGGATTGTACCGCATGATTGTAGAGGAGGGCTATGACTTGGTATCGGGCTACAAGCAGAAACGCTATGATCCCCTGTCAAAGACACTGCCCACAAAGCTTTTCAACGCTACCGCACGCAAGGTGTCGGGCATCAAGAACTTGCACGACTTTAACTGCGGACTCAAAGCTTACCGCAAGGAGGTGGTGAAGAATATCGAAGTGTATGGCGAGATGCATCGCTACATCCCCTATCTGGCCAAGAACGCGGGGTTCACCAAGATTGCCGAAAAGGTGGTGCAGCACCAGGCACGCAAGTACGGAAGCACCAAGTTTGGCCTCGACCGCTTTGTCAATGGATACCTTGACCTCATCACTCTTTGGTTTCTCTCAAAGTTTGGCGTCAAGCCCATGCACTTCTTCGGCCTTTGGGGCACAGTGATGTTCTTCATCTGCCTGTGCTGCGTGATCGGCATTGGTGCTGGCAAGCTATATAATCTGGCCAATGGCATACCGGCTCCCTTGGTAACCGACAGTCCCTATTTCTATTTGGCATTGGCGGGTATGTTGCTCGGATTCCAGCTCTTCCTTACAGGATTCTTGGGCGAGCTCATCAGCCGCAATGCACAGGAGCGTAACAACTACAAGATAGAGAAAGAGTTTTGATGAACTGGCTGCGACATATAGCCATGTATCTTGTCACCCTACTGATTACAGTAGGGGCGGCATCTTGCTCGGGCGAAGACTGCCCCATCAACAATACGGTGATGGGAAAGATGGTGTTCTACAACCAATATCAAGACGCTGTATATTTTGACGGAACACTCACCGTGAGTGTAGTGCGTCCACAGGGCGACTCGGTGGTAGTGAACCAAAAGTATGGTCCTTCTGATGTACTCTTTCCATTGAGCTACATGCACAATACCGATACGCTCATCTTCTGCTATAGCGGTGGAGGAGGTGTGACATACGACAGCCTCTACATTAGCCACACAAATACCCCTACATTGGTTTCTGTAGATTGTGGCACGGCGATGTTTCACTCCATTACCTCGGTTGGCAGTACGCATCATATGATAGATACCCTCATACTCAAATCATCGGAAGTAAACTATGATGAACGCGAAAACATTCAGGTTATTTATCGTACTGCTAATTAGCGTATTCGCATTGGGTGCGCAAGCACAAACGAAGAAGGAGGCGGCCCTACAGGGTGTCTACCTCTCGGGCGATGTGTTCGGATATATCTACCCCATATTCGTAAAAGACAAATACTACAGTGCGGACCTAGCACTTACGGCCAACCTAAACAATCGCTTCTTCCCCGTCGTTGAAGCGGGTATCGGACACACCAACATGGTGAGCCAGCTATACGAGATTGGTTACAGCACCCGTGCACCCTATTACCGCATCGGCATGGATTACAATATGCAGTACGAGAACGGCAAGTCCAACTACATCTACCTCGGTGGACGCGTAGGCTACACGGCATTCGACTATAGTGTAAACGCACCGGCACTCATCGACCCCATATGGGGCGGAGAGGTGCCTGTACTGCTAACCGATGTGCCTAGCAGTGCCGTATGGGCAGAAGTTGTGGGTGGCGTGCGTGCCGAGATTGCAAAGAACATCTATCTAGGATGGTCGCTCCGCTACAAATACCTTCTACACCAAGGTGCCGTCACTAATGGTGGACCATGGTATATACCCGGCTTCGGCACCGGAAAGAAAACCGTATTCGGAGCCACCTATACGATAAGTTATTATTTTAAACTATAAAACGAGAAGGAACGATTGATGCGCAGTAACGCACAAACGATTGTCTGCACTCCTATACTCCTAAACATCTAATCAAATATCCAATGAGCACATTAGAGATCTGGCTTACCGCCCTTGCCCTCGCCATGGACAGCTTCACCGTTGCCATCGCGGCAGGCCTTATACTCAAGCGCATCCAACTGCGCCATTTCCTCACGATTGCCTTTTTCTTCGGAGCATTCCAAGCAATCATGCCTTTGATGGGATGGGCCGGATCACTCTACTTCTACCATTTCATTGAGAATTACGACCATTGGATAGCTTTTGCCATTCTCGTCTTCCTCGGCATAAGGATGATACGCGAAGGTATACAAGAGGATGAAGAGAAACTATTTGACCCGACCAAACTAGCTACAGTACTGGTGCTTGCCATAAGTGTCAGCATCGATGCTTTGGCCGTAGGCATATCATTCACCTGCATCGGCATGAATACCCTTGCCAGCATTACCTATCCCCTCATGGCTATCGGCATTACCTCTTTTGCCATGGCATTTGGTGGTTGCTTCATTGGCAGCCTCATCGGTGGCAAACTAAAAATCCCCGTTGAGCCTATCGGAGGTGCCGTGCTCGTCATTCTTGGCGTCAAGATTCTACTTGAGCACTTGATGTAAGGAAGAAAAGCGAAAGCTGAAAATCAGATTTCAATCGTCAGTCCATCATACGACAGATGTACATGCTCAGGGAGTTGTGCATCCGTTTCTGCATGTAGTCCAGCCTCATGACTCATATGTATAAGGTACACCTCGCGTGCACCTACACGGCGGGCTACCTCAATGGCTTGGTCTATGGTTTGGTGGGTGGCATGAGGACGCTGGCGCAGGGCGCCAATCACTAGTGTATCCACTCCCATGAGCTGCGTGAAGGTCTCCTCGGGCGCATCGGTCATGTCAGTAACAAAGCCCAATGCTCCTATGCGGAACCCCGTGATAGGCAGCTTGCCATGCATTACCAGGAGAGGAATGACCTCAACTCCCTTGATAGAGAACGGAGCGTATGGCTCCACCGTATGAAAATTCAGTCGGGGCACACCTGGGTAGAGTTCCTCGCGGAAGAAATAGGGCAATCGTTCGCGCAGATGACGATGGGTGAGGTCATCAGCAAACACATCAATATCGCCAAAGATACCAAAGGGACGCAAATCGTCAATACCTCCTGTATGGTCATAGTGCTCATGCGTGAGCAGCACACCATCTATTCGGTCAAAGGGAACGCGCAACATCTGCTCACGAAAATCGGGACCGCAGTCGATAAGGATACGAGCCTCATCCGTTTCAATGAGCACCGACACACGGAGTCGCTTGTCGCGCTGGTCGGTCGATAAACATACCGGGCATGTGCACCCTACTTCGGGCACGCCCTTCGAGGTACCCGTTCCGAGAAATGTCAGTCGCATGAGATAAAGTTCACTTCAGGGGTTATACGAATACCATATCTATTATATACCTCCTCACATACACGCTCGGCCAATGCCATCACCTCCTGCCCTGTAGCACCTCCCAAATTGACAAGTACCAACGCCTGTCGGTCATGCACGGCAGCACGCCCTAGCGAGCGGCCTTTCCACCCAGCACTATCAATAAGCCAGCCTGCAGGCACCTTCACCAGCGCTTCGCTGACGGGATATGACGGCATGGTGGGGTATTGTGCTTTCAGCGCTTCGTATTGCACACGCGGTATCACTGGGTTGGTAAAGAAGCTGCCTGCATTGCCCAACACGCTCGGATCGGGCAATTTGCTATCGCGTATAGCCGCCACAGCATCGCGCACGGCCTGCAGTGTAGGCTCTCCACAAGCCTCCACACGAGAGCGCAGGTCGCCATAGTCAAGGCGATAGGTAGGCGTCTTGTCCAATCGGTAGGTTACATGCGTCACGATATATTGTCCGCGCAACTCACGCTTGAACACCGAGTCGCGATAGCCATACTGGCACTCCTCATTGGTAAAGGTCCGTACGCTGCCGTCAAGGGCCATAGCCTCAACCTGCACAATCACATCGCGCACCTCCACACCATAAGCTCCAATATTCTGCACCGCGCTGGCTCCTACCTCGCCCGGTATAGCTGTGAGATTCTCTACGCCAGCCCATCCTTGGGCTACACAATGAGCCACAAAGTCATCCCATACATATCCCGAGCCCACACGCACCAACACATGATCGTCGGTCTCGCTCACCACTTCAAGGGTACGCATGGCCGAATGCATCACCACGCCCTTATAGTCGCCTGCAAAAAGCAGATTGCTGCCACTGCCGATATGCAAGTATCGGTCGCAATGGATAAAGTCATCGGTGAGCAAGAAAGCCCGCAACTCTTCTACCGTATCGTACTCGAAGAAGAGAACTGCACGCACATCCATCCCGAAGGTGTTGTGTGCCAATAAAGAGTAGTTTTCGTATCGTTTCATAGGTCTAAATACCAACCGTCGCCGATTGCACATTTTCGCCGTAAAGGTACAAAAAAACGAACGAATAAACCAATCAACCGCCCGCACAACGGGGAAAATATGGGGATATTGTGTTAAAATCGGGCAAAAATGTTGCACGATAACAAAATTATGCTTTCCTTTGCCGACGAAAACCATATGCAATTATTGCAAATGGGAGTAAAAATACATTAATAATAACTCAAAAACGCATTGCCTATCGGAACACCCTTACGCTAAAACCAACAAAAGAAAGTAGTAATGGAAAATTTGAATATGCTCACCGACGACATGTTGGTGGCTTGTTATTCGAAGGGTGAAAATAAGGCGTTTGATGAGTTGCTCGCTCGCTATCAGAGCAAGCTCTTCAATTATATTTATTTTATTGTGCGTAATCAGGAGATGGCCGAAGACCTTTTCCAGGAGACCTTTGTCAAGGCTATTACCACCATTCAGCAGGGCCGATACACCGCCAGTGGGAAGTTTGGTGCATGGCTTACCCGCATTGCCCACAACATGATTATTGACGGCTTCCGCCAAGAGCGCAATGAAAACACCGTATCAAACGACGATTACGAGGTGGATCTCTTCAACGATGCAGAACTCTGCGACGACAACATCGAGATGCAGATGATGAACGAGCAAACCCTCACTGATGTACGCCGTTTGGTAGATGCCCTACCCGACAACCAACGCGAGGTGGTATACATGCGCTTCTATCAGGACTTGAGCTTCAAGGAGATTGCCGACATCACAGGTGTGAGCATCAATACCGCTCTCGGCCGTATGCGCTATGCTCTGCTCAACATGCGCCGCATCGCTGAAGAAAAGCACATCGTACTGGAGATGTATTAAAATCAGACTTTACATATCATACGAATAGGGTGGCTACGGCTACCCTATTGTGTTATCTATCATTAACGACGAATAATACTAAAGACATTCCATAAAAAAATTAACAATTGATATACTAAAAGCTGGAGGGGGAGCGTTATTTATACAAACGATACTCAAAAGAATGCTGCCTATGAAGAAAAGTTACACTTCGCTTCCCAACAAAGAGTTTGCTGCACTGGTTCGCAAGGCCGTACGCCAAGAAAAAACGGTGAGCCCCAAGGAGTCGACACTGCAGTTTCTGAAAAACTTGGCACGCAACTATCGTGTGGTGCCACAGATGCCCGAAGAGTTGCAGGGCTATGTATTAAGCTAAAATCGCAATAAAATAAAGGGTGCTTGCTTGGTTAGTAAGCACCTTTTGTGTAACTTCGCGGTGTGAACACTATAAAAACATCCAAAGATATGAATCACCTAATAGCTCCCTCGCTCTTGTCAGCCGACTTTGCACACTTGGCACAAGACATTGAGATGATTAACCGTAGTGAAACCGATTGGCTGCACCTCGACATTATGGACGGCGTATTTGTGCCCAATATCTCATTCGGATTCCCCGTATTGAAATATGTGGCCGAGCTATGCCAAAAGCCCTTGGATGTGCACCTGATGATTGTGCAGCCCGAAAAGTTCATCCCCGAGGTGAAAGCATTGGGCGCCATGATGATGAATGTGCACTACGAGGCATGCCCCCATCTGCATAGAGTGGTAGGCGCTATCCACGAGGCGGGAATGAAGGCTGGCGTAACACTCAACCCCTCTACCCCCGCATGCTTATTGAAGGACATCATCTGCGATGTAGACATGGTGTTGCTCATGTCGGTAAACCCGGGCTTTGGCGGACAGAAATTTATCGAGCACACCGTAGACAAGGTGCGCGAGTTGCGTGAGCTCATCGAGAAGAGCGGATCGAAAGCCCTAATACAGGTTGACGGCGGTGTAAACCTCGAGACTGGCAAGCGTCTCGTAGAGGCTGGTGCCGATGTATTGGTAGCGGGAAATAGCGTATTCAAGGCTGCTGACCCCGTAGCGATGATACACGAGCTGAAGAGCTTGTAATCGAATAATCACAAAACTCTATACCCGTAGCAATGGAAGACTCTATACAGCGTTACCCATTGCTACGGTTGCTTTTTTGCTATACCTGTGGCATTGGCATCGCTGATGTATGCTATCCTTATGTGCACGGCTATACCTGGTGGTGTACATGGAGCGCACTACTCATACTACTAATACTACTCATCACCACATGGCGGCGCAGGATATGGTTTGGCATAGTCGCCTCAATACTGTTCGCATTGTTGGGCATGTGCAGCTACTCGCAGGCACGGAGCTATGCCGAGTACCACTGGTCTGCCGACAAAGAATTTTATGAAGCACGCGTGATAAGCGAGCCGCGAGCGCAGCGACGCAGCGTAGGATGCAAAGTAGAGATTACCGCTATGCACGACTCGTCGGTATGGCGAAGCGTGGAGCGTCAAGCACTCATCTACTTGGAGCCATGCAGCGAGGCCAACACATTGCTGCCCGGCGACATGCTATGCTTTGAGGGGAAAGTACGCACTCCACAAAACTTTGGCGATAGCCTCACCTTTGACTATGCCCGCTATGTAACGATGCAAGGGGCAGCTGGTACGGCATACATCCCCAAAAAGCAATGGAACAAGGTAGGAGTAGCCAAACTGACACTGCGTGAGCGCATGCTTCGGTGGCGCAGCAGACTACTACACACGCACCTAACCCCTGCCTTCGAAGGCGATGCACTCGGTGTGCTTGCTGCACTCACTTTGGGCGACAAACGGGTGCTAACACCCGAACTAAGAGCAACATATAGCGACGCGGGAGTGGGGCATGTGTTATCTCTATCGGGCATGCATGTTGGCATTATCTATGGCATGTTGGCATTGACACTGCGTGTTCTATTCCGTAGACGCAGTTTGCGTTGGTTGCGCGAACTACTCACCGCAGGAGTATTATGGAGTTTTGCCCTACTGGTAGGCATGCCTGCATCGGTAGTGCGCGCCGTAACCATGTGTACCCTATACATCGGGGCGAGATGGATATCTGACGACAATTCATCATCACTACATGTGCTATCGCTGACGGCACTGCTGATGTTGCTTGTACGCCCGCTCTACTTGTTCGACATAGGATTCCAACTCTCCTTCGTAGCCATGGCTGCTATCTTGTGGATAGAACCACATCTCGAAACGCTTTTTCGCCGCCACAGCCTACACCCCATACCGAGCTATCTCATCGGTGTGCTATGCATGTCGCTTGCAGCCCAACTGGGCACCTTCCCGCTGGTATTGCACCACTTTGGAGCCTTCCCCACCTACTTCTTAATCACCAATCTCATCGTCGTCCCCCTACTGTCGGCCATATTACCTTTGATGATACTATGGTGGACATTGCTCCTAACAGGTATCGCATGGGCTCATCCGCTCGGCACACTGATACAAAACCTTGTAGAGTGGACAAATGACCTATTGCAACACATTAGCGCATGGCCCGGAGCCGTACTTCAAGTCGAAGAATATGGCGTATGCGCAGTACTCTTCAGCTATCTCACTGTGCTCTTTGCAGGCTTACTGGCTTTCAAGAAATGGAAACGAGGAGCGCTGCTCACATTGGCCTCACTCCTCGCTCTATTATTGTCGTTGCTCTTTGAACTTTAGAAAGCAAACAGCATAGGCAGCGCCAGTATCATCACGATACCCATGATGATCTGTAGTGGTAGACCCACTTTGATGAAATCCATGAAGGTGTATTGTCCTGCGGGCAACACCAGAGCATTGGGCGGTGTAGAGAAGGGCGAAGCAAAACACATCGAAGCAGCTACAGTAACAGCAAACAAGAAGGGTATGGGGCTCACACCGATACCTACGGCGCACTGCAAAGCGATGGGCGCCATGAGCACGGCTGTTACCGTATTACTGATAAAGATAGTCATGATAGAAGTGGCAAAGTATACCGCAGCCAATGCCACATGAGGACTGCTTCCACCAAAGGTGTTGACAATAAACTCGGCAATCGCACTCGACACGCCCGTTTTCTCCAATGCAGTAGACATAGGCAACATAGCCGCAAAGAGCACAATAGTCTGCCAGTTGATGGTCTTATAGGCCGCTTCCACACTGCGCACACATCCCGTGATAACCATCATCACCGCCGCCAAGAGCACCGCAGTAACAGGAGCTACAGGAATAGACTCTACGCACATCATCACAATCATACCAATCATGATGAGTGCCGCTACGGGAGCTTTATAGTCGAGGGTTACTTTGGCCGCTTCCTGTAAGGGCTCGCCCAGTACCACCCAGTTGCTCGACTCGTTGCGCAAGCGAGCAATATCTTTCCATGTACCTTGTACGAGGAGCACATCCGATTCATGTATCTTCTCATTGCCGAGATTATGCAGCAGGTATTGACCATCGCGACGGATACCTAGCACATTGATGTTAAACTTGTTGCGCAAGCCAATCTCCATGATCTTTCGTCCCGTCATCGATGACGAGGGCATGATAAGAATCTCGGCAATACCGATATCATAGAAATCGAGCGACGCATTGGATGAGCTACCCTCAATCTCATCAGTATGGTTGTCGATAAGACGCAAGGCATAGTCTTCGACCAGCTGCTGCACCTTTTCAATCTCACCAGAGAGATACAACACATCGCCCTGCTGAAGCACGAGCGAAGACGATGCCAACTGCTGGTTTACCGTACGCACAAACTTATTATGTCCTGCGCTACGACGCAACTCAATGACATTGACTCCATACAGACGATATATGTCAAGGTCGATGATGGTGTTGCCAATCACCTTTGACGATTCGGTAACATATACGCGGAAAAGATTCTCCGAGAGTCCATACTCCTTCACCAACTCGTTCAATGTCTTTCCGCCCTGCTTGTTACTCTTCTCGCTCGCTTTCGGAGTGAGGAAAAGTTTGGTCAGAGGCATAAGCACCAGTATACCCACGAGCAATGTGATGATACCCACAGGCAAAAAGGTAAAGAAGGCGATATCGGGCAATGAAGCAGGCACCAATCCACTAGCTTTGGCATTGGCCAAAGTCTCTTGGATGATAAGGTTGGGCGGTGTACCGATGAGCGTCATCATACCACCCATACTGCTGGCAAAGGCCAACGGCATGAGCAGGCGGCGCGCCGAAGTACCCGCATAGGCGGCCATACTCACCACGATGGGCAGCATCAACGCCACAGTACCCGTATTACTAACAAATCCGCCTATGGCAGCCGTTACAAGCATTACGAGAAGGAAGAGTCGTGTTTCACTCGTACCCGCCAGTTTGATTACCTGTCCGCCAATCATCTTGGCCAATCCTGTCTGGAATATACCTCCACCCACGATGAAGAGGCCCACCATCATGATTACGGTCGTATTGGAAAATCCCGCCAATGCCTCGGCAGGGCCCAATATCTGGAATAGCAGCAGGGCCAACAAGGCACACAACGCCACCAAATCAGATCTCACCTTTCCGCTGACAAACAGTGCAGCAGAGATCAAGAGAATGATTACTGTTACTAACATGTATCTATCGTTATTAAATATTTTTATTCAAGTCAGAAAATCACAAAAAGGTTTGCCTACCTATCGCTTTGTAGCCACCACCTGATTCTCATAGTCCAAGTTGATGCGCGAGTAGCGGTCCCAGCCGAGTTCGCTGAGCCCTTTCTCGTAGAAAGTCTTCAGTTTGTCAAACTTGGCAGCATAGTCGCGCGGACGACCCAGTACGATAACATGATCACCCACACGGGGTATCAGTTCAATATTTCCATTCGGAGTTACACATATCTGCTCCACCTGTGCGTTCCACACCTCATTTTCATAGAGATATTGTGCCAACGGAAGCAATTTTGTCTTCGCATATTCGCGAGTGATATATCCTGTGGCTACGGGCAGATACGCAGGTTTCGCCAGTCGTTCAACGATACCACCCTCCTCATCGAGATAGTAGCTCTCACCCCCATGAGTAATGACGCGCATGACGAGCTGCTTACAATCAATGCTCGCCACCACATGCCCCTTCATGGTCATGTAGCATTCGCAGTTGAGTACGAGCGACGAGCGCTCCAGTTCCTCCTCAATAGCATAGAGACTCACCTCTTCGAGTGGCAGACCCGTAGGATCGAGATTGGCCTTCTTGAGCAGTGCCAACACATCACCTGTGGTCATATAGCCCGCCTCCAAGCTATCGCGTATCTCTAGCGACAATCCTTGACAGCGCTCTTCGGGAGGACGACAAAAGGCAACGGCCGCTACCACCACATAGGCCAGCAGCGCCATCATCACGACGATAGACAATACTTTCTTCAGCATAGCATCAGCCCTTCAGTATGTTGGTTATCTCTGCTGCGAAATTCTCGATATCGCCAGCGCCCAATGTTACCAATACCTCGAGTTCATCGCGCTTGGCTGCCACAAGAGCAGGCACCTCATCGCGAGCGATCACCTGCTTCTGCACTTGGGGCGCCAGGTTATCATAGATGAGCGCGCTGGTAACACCCGGTATAGGCTCCTCGCGAGCGGGATATATGTTGGTGAGGATAACCTCATCGAAGAGCGACAAACTCTCGGCAAACTCTAGATAGAAATCCTGTGTACGCGAGTAGAGGTGAGGCTGGAATATCGCCGTTACCTTGCGTCCCGCATAGAGCTCACGAATAGAAAGTGCGCTTTGGCGTATCTCGGCCGGGTGATGCGCATAGTCGCTGAGATACACCTTCGCGTCTGTCTTCAGTTTAAAGTCAAATCGGCGCTCCACACCACGGAAGCTTGCCATACCCTCGCGCAACTCCTCATCGGTAACACCTACGAGCTGCGCCATAGCCATGGCAGCGATGCCATTGTCAATGTTCACGCTCAAGGGCACACCCAGCGCGATATCCTTGACTACACCATTGGGATGCACAAAGTCAAACACAATTTCACCCCCACCGATGCGTACATTCTCGGCATGATAGTCGCCCTTGTCGCGCGAGTAAGTGAACACACGCACGCCATCCTGCATACGAGGAGTTATCTCCAGCCCTTCATGGATGATGAGCGCTCCGCCCGGTTGGATGAGCGTGGTATATTTCTCAAAACTCTCCCAGTAAGCCTCCGGCGTGCCATAGATATCCAAATGATCGGGGTCCGTAGAGGTAATGACCGTTATGTAGGGTCGCAGTTGATGGAATGAGCGGTCATACTCATCAGCTTCGATCACCACATAGTCGCTCTTGTCCGTAAGCAACAGATTAGTACCATAGTTTTGCGATATACCGCCAAGGAAAGCCGTAGCCCCCACCTGTGAGCTATAGACCAGGTGTGCCGCCATTGACGAGGTCGTAGTCTTACCATGTGTTCCAGCCACGCATAGTCCGCGCCGACTGCGTGTAATGGTACCCAGTACCTGCGCACGCTTCTGTATCTCAAAGCCCTGCTCACGCAACCATGTCAGCTCGCTATGGCTCTGCGGCACAGCAGGCGTATATACCACCAGCGTGTGCTCCTTATCCTTGCATGCTTCAGGAATGAGTTCCACGCTATCTTCATAGTGTATGGAAGCCCCCTCAGCATTAAGGCGTTCAGTAAGTTCGCTAGCAGTGCGGTCATATCCCGCCACCACCTTGCCCAGCGACAAGAAATAACGCACTAGAGCACTCATGCCGATACCACCAGCACCTACAAAGTAGACCGACTTTATCGAATCAATATCCATCATATC
>JAFYMV010000200.1 GCA_017548225.1 Bacteroidaceae bacterium
ACATTGAAGCTGATCTCCGAGCCCTGACGGGGGAAGATGGGGTTGTCTATCGAACTTCTGCCAAGGTTGAGCGAGAGATTGATATTGTTACTACTACCATTAGAGATGAGGAAGTACTCCCAGTTGTTGAGGTCGTAGCGGGTGTAGGCAAGCTGACCATAGAGAGTAAAATAGTCATCGGGCCAGTGTAGACGCTTACCCCAACCTACTGACAAACCATACATGCGCAAGTACTTGTCAGGGTCGTAGTATGACTCGTAATTGTTGTAGTAGTTGTCGTAATTGCCGTAGCCATAACCATACAAGTTGTTGTAATAGTTATTGTAGTAGGCATCGTTGTAATAGTTATTGTTCAAGCCTGTCTGCAATGCGTAGTAAGCGTTCACAGAGAGCGAGTTGGGGCGCTTGCCACCAAACCAAGGGTCAAGGAACGAGAGGTTGTATGACTGGTAATAACTACCGTTGGTCTGACCACTGATAGAGAAGGTCTGACCATCACCCTGAGGGATGAATGCGCGATAGTTGTCAGACTTGTGCAGAAGATTGTACATAGAGAAGTTGGTGAACTTCAACGCAATCTTACCAATGACACCTGTCTGACCATAACCCAATGAGAACTCTACCTGGTCGTTATTCTTCGACTCGAGCATCCAGTTGACATCCACCGTACCATTGGCCACATCGGGCTGCACATCGGGCGAGATAGACTCGGGGTTAAAGTGTCCCATCTGCTGCAATTCGCGCGCCGAACGCACCAAGGCATCGCGGCTGAAAAGATCGCCGGGCTTGGTCATCAGTTCACGACGCACGACATTCTCATACAGACGGTCGTTACCGGCAATACGCACACGGTTGATAGTAGCTTGCGGACCCTCGAGCACACGCATTTCGAGGTCTACAGAGTCTTCAGTAACATTAACCTCTACGGGCTCTACGCGGGCAAACACATATCCATTGTCGTAGTAGAGATTGCCAATGGCATCTTCGTCCATGCTGATGCGCTCGTCAAGCTTCTTCTGGTTGTATACATCGCCAGGACTCATACGGAGCAACTCTGACAAACCTTCCGATTCGTACACAGTATTGCCCACCCAGTTGATGTCGCGGATGTGGTACTGGTTACCTTCATCCACCTGAATATATACATCGACCATCTTGTCATCAAAGGGCACTACCGAGTCTACCACGATGTGGGCATCACGGTAGCCATGCTCATTATACTTGCTGATGAGCAGCTGCTTGTCTTCGGCGTAGAGATTGTCGATAAATTTCTTCGGACGGAAGAAATGACGCCAGTTGCCCTTCTCATTGGTCTTCTTCATCGCCCACTTCAACTGCTTTTCGTCAAGGGCACTATTACCTGTGATGTATATCTTGTTTACTTTAATCTTCTCTTTCTTGTCAATATTGATGTCAAGGATGAGGTGATTCTTCTCTACTACATCGTCGCGCTGGATGATGTTGATCTCGGCATTCTTGAAACCCTTGTCGTCATAGTAGCGCTTGATGACAATCTTGGCGCGGTCTATCATATTGGGAGTAATCTGGTTACCCTCCTTAAAATTGAGCTTGGCCTCGAGGTCCTCCTGCTCTGATTTCTTCACACCATTGTAGTTGATTTTCGACAGGCGGGGGCGCTGTGTGAGCGCAATATTTAGATAGGCCTGGTCGCCTACAACCTTCTCTATGGTGATGCTCACATTAGAGAACAAACCATGCTTCCAATAACGCTTCACAGCATTGGTTATCTCATCACCGGGCACAGTGATTACTTGCCCCACAGAGAGTCCCGACAAGCCTATCAACACATAGTCCTCGTAGTCGTCGATGCCGCTGACGGTGATGTCAGCAATCTCGTAGCGCTTGGGGGCCGAGTAGAGCACCGTAGGCTTGGTGATGGTGTCAGTGAGTGATACCTGCGCAACAGCCTCCCCGCACGGAAAAGCAAGGAGCGCTATTAAGGCAATGTATTTAATAAGGTATATACTCTTTTTCATTCCTTTTATTTATTATCGTTCCCTTCGGCAATTTGTTCACTAGTCTTGCCGAATCTTCTCTCCCTCTGCTGGAAGGTGTAGATGGCTTTGCACAACTCCTCCTCATCAAACTCGGGCCAATAGGTGTCGCAGAAATACAACTCGGTATAAGCACACTGCCACAACAGGTAGTTGCTCAAGCGTGTCTCGCCACCAGTGCGTATCAGCAAGTCGGGATCGGGCATAAACGAAGTACACAGGGTCTCATCAATGGTCTTGTCGGTGATGTCCTCGATGTTCATCTTACCCTCTTGCACCATTGCTGCTATGCACTTGGCCGACTGGGTGAGTTCCCACTTTGAAGAGTAGCTCAAAGCCACAGTGAGCGTACCTCGCTGATTGTTGGCCGACTGACTGATGCAGTAGTTCATGCGCTCACGCACCTTCTCGGGCAGGCGGTCGGTATCGCCAATGACACAGAAACGGATGTCGTTATCCATGAAGATATCAAGGTCGAGCTTCTCGAACAACAGAGCCATAAGACCATTCACCTCCTCATCGGGGCGGGTCCAGTTCTCGGTAGAGAAAGCATATACGGTTACATACTTCACACCTAACTTGGCTGCATTCATCATTGTGTCGTGCAGCGCCTGTGCACCTAC
Source organism: Bacteroidaceae bacterium (assembly GCA_017548225.1). GTDB lineage: Bacteria > Bacteroidota > Bacteroidia > Bacteroidales > Bacteroidaceae > UBA1189. The sequence goes on from JAFYMV010000200.1 coordinate 2,639, forward strand.
GATATGTCCTTCACCGCGTCTTTTTCCTCTGGCTTTCGCCCAACGGCCATTACCGTCCATGATGATAGCAATGTGCTGGGGGATGCGATTCATGTCTAACTGTTCCTTGTATGTCATGTGAGTTTATGTTTTTTTGTTTATGTTCTTTGTTTTGTAAATGATCTATCTCAATTGTTACACTTCCTGTATTTGGGGAACATGTCGTAGCTGACATACACCATCAGCCACGAGTAGCAGTCCTTATTCTTCAATCCTTTACCCTTAATGCCATAGGGGTCGTCAAGCGACAGGCTACTATTGCTGCTCACATCAAGCCTGTCCGATGTAGTGAAGCGCATGGTCCACTCGGCACCGACATTGAGTCGCTCGGCAGCCTTATACTTCACGCCCACACCCAAGGGGATATTCATGGCAACGACATGATTAGCAGGCTTGGGAGCATAGGTCAGTCCCAATCCACCCAAGATATAGGGCGCCAAGCGACGACTGCCCTTGTAACCAGCACCTGTGCCATAGGCAAAGAAGTTGTACTCAAATTGTGCACCCAACTCAAATACGCTGCGACTGAAGGTACTGTGCGCTCCATTGGGAAATTTGTTGTCCAACCCTTCTGTAGTGCCCTTGATACGGCCCATAGCAAAATCGCCTTTCAAAGCCATGCGAGGGTTTATGTTGTATCGGGCCAATACGCCACCCATCATTGCCATATCTTTGAACGGGGTGGTATTGTTGGCGTCGCCCATGTAAAAGCTTCCACCTATCATGCCGCCCAGCTCCATGTTGTACTCCAACTCCTGTGCCGAGATACCACACACCGATAGCAGCAACAGGAATACTGCAGCCAACTTTGTCGCTATTTGTCGTGTATAGTGCATCATTGTTTTGCGGAATTGGACATGTATATCTTTGGTATTCAGCCTATTCTACTCCGTTCCAACGACCACGCCATACCTGGCCATTGCTCCACATCACCCACACATATTCGCCATCTGTTGTGGCCGAGAAAGTGCCTATACGACCTTCAAATTTCTCGGGCAAACTAAACGCCACTTGGTTTTCTTTCCAGGTTACTCCGTGATCGCGCGACTCGTAGCAGGTGTTGAACGACTTGATTGGCTCCTTGCGATTACCTCCGAAAGCATACAAATTGTCAGCATATGCTATCACGGCAAGATTCTGCAGGTTGGGACAGCCGTAGGTATTAGTGCCTTGAGGCACAATCTCTACCCAACTATCTTCTGTGCTCAACTTGGTCCATACTTGAGCATAAGCATCCTTATTTTCGGACATAGCCACAAAGATGGTGCGATTGATTTGCGCATTCGTACGCAAGGGCTGGCAGAACGATGCTACCCCACCCTTTATTGCCTTCTCGGGACATTGTCCTATAGCGTTCCAAGTAATCATGTCTGATGATGACATGAAGCCTTCAGCACCAACACCCCATACCTTCTTCAAGGTGTCCGTATCTTCTACTGCAAGCAGGATAAGCGGAGAGGGGGTAACGGTTATAGAGTCCCAAGCCACGCCATCGGTAGAGCGATAGAGCACGGTGTCAGCAGTCAAGTAGAATGCGTCCCCGGCAAGCAGCACCGAAAGATTTTCAGTACGGCACTGTATACCGCTACATGCCGTAGTAGTCCAAGCAGCACCATCGGCAAGTGTGGTCGAAGCGGTATGGTATGCACCATCGGCATCCTTACCCACCACAATCAGACTATCATTCTTGACAAACGCCTTCTGCTCGGCAAACAAGTCTACGGGGAAATTGGCATCCATCTCTTTCCACGCCGTCTTCTTGGGGTCAGATTGGCGCACATTGATGCTCACCGTATAATCACGGATAAATTTCTCGTCATTTGAAGTTACGCGAAAAACAACAGGATTGGTAAAGTCAATAGAGTCCTCCACCGAACCGAACTCATCTTCTGATTTGATGTAGCATACGCCACCATCGGCAGTTACATTCACCAAGACATGCGTTACATCTGTTCCGAATAGTATCGAGTCGCTATTGTACACGATACGCTGTTCCTGGTCAATGACAAACTTCACGCTACTGCCACTCACCACAGTGGTATAGGTAGAGTCTTCGCCATTTTCCTTTTTGATGGTATGCGTCGTCTTCAAGTCCTTAATGCTGAACGAGAGCAGGGCCACATCAGAGGACAGCACTGTCTCATTATCGCTTCCCAGGCATGATGTCATGAGCAACACGCCCATAAGCGGACAAAGCAAACTTGTTACTATTCTTTTCATCGTCTTTTAATTGCTTTTATTCATTTCAAACGACAAAATTAGCAACAATTTTCCGCTTATGCCCTACTTTTTAAGTTCTTTTATATTAAAAGATGTGTTTTTCGTGTAAAAAATGCTTAATTCGATGCCCGAAGCACTCTATTTCATCCATTTTGTAAACTTCATCCATACATGGGGCTTTCACTCCACCAGCAAGTGAGAAAGGAGCCTCCTCTACATAGGCCTCATCCCATAAACCTCTGTCGATAAAGCTTTGCAGTAGCACCGATCCACCCTCTACGAGTAGCCGCTGCACCTTATGTTCATGGAGGTAAGCCATCATCTGCGGCAGTATATCACACGAGAAATCAAGCTTCACCTGCTCTATGTTATCCGATGCACCAAAATCTCGAAATTGTTCGGTGAAAACGGCAGTTTTTGTTGTTCCGTCAAAGAGTTTAAGCCCTTTATCAAGTCCTCCATTTCTATCAATTACCAGCCGCAAAGGGCTTGTTCCCGGCCACATTCGCGTAGTGAGCGAAGGATTATCCAACATGGCTGTACGACGCCCCACAAGGATAGCATCACTCAACGCACGCAGGCGATGTACCCGTATAGCCGTTTCATCAGTCGAAAATCGCACCGCTTCACCCTTGTCTTCGTTTTCAGCACCATTTCTAACGAGATCAATATACCCATCAGTACTCTGCGCCCACTTCAAAGTGATGTAGGGGCGTCGCTTACCATGATAAGTAAAGAATGCCCTATTCAGTTCCAAGCACTCCTTTTCCAATACTCCTACGGTAACCTCCACACCTGCCTCGCGCAGTTTTTGTATGCCCTTACCATCCACCTGATCAAAGCTGTCGCGACACCCGATAACCACACGCGGTATCCCTTTCTCCACAATCATATCTGCACAAGGAGGTGTCTTACCATAGTGCGCACAAGGCTCTAGACTTACATACATCGTCGCTCCACGCAGTAGTCGTTCATCCTTCACCGAGCGCACCGCATTGACTTCGGCATGAGGTCCGCCACACTGTCGATGATACCCCTCACCGATAATCCTACCCTCATGTACAATCACCGCCCCCACCATCGGATTAGGAGCCGCTCCAAACCTACCATTCCTAGCCAACTGCAGGCACCGCGCCATATATTTTTCATCAATCGTCATAATCCATAGAATACGGGTAACCAAACCCTTCCATTGGCGAAGGTACTAACAAACGAGCGAAAACGCAAATCTAAAAATACGAATATAAAAAATAACCAACATTCTCTTTATTAAATATACGAAATTAGCTATAGCTATCCTGCGATAATTAGGCTTCAAATGTTTTTTTTCTTAACTTTGCCATTCAATGATGGAGAATAAGTTCAAACATACGGCTTTGGTACTCGAAGGAGGGGGCATGCGTGGTGTCTTCACGAGTGGTGTACTCGACTGGATGATTGACCACCATATCACCTTTCCCTATCTCATAGGGGTGTCGGCGGGGGCGAGTAATGCGCTGTCCTATGCGGCTCACCAGCGGGGGCGTGGTAAGTACATCTTTGCCGACTTGCAGGTGGAGCGCCACTACTTGGGCATGCGCAACATCTGGCGCCACCATAGCATTATGGATATGGATCTCCTATACCACGAACTGCCTGAAGCGATATGGCCCTATGACTATGCCGCCTATCGGGAGAATCCCATGCGAGTGGAGAGTGTGGCCACCGATTGCATCACAGGCGAGGCGATATACCTCGAGGAAAAGGAGGACCCCACACGCATTATCGACATCGTGAGGGCATCGAGCAGTTTGCCCTTCGTGTGTCCCATAGCGCATGTCGATGGTCGCCCCATGCTTGACGGAGGCATCGCAGACTCTATCCCCGTGCAGCGTGCATTGGATCAAGGCTACGAGCATGTTATCGTGGTGCTCACCCGCCACTATGGATATCGCAAAAAGGTGAAGAACAAGAAGATACCTCCCTTAATCTATCGTCGCTACCCGAAGTTGCGTGAGGCTATATGCACGCGTGCTGCACGCTACAATGCGCAGGTAGAGTTGGTAGAGCGTCTTGAGCGCGAGGGACGCATTACCGTCATCCGCCCCGAGCACCCGGTAGAGGTGGCTCGCATAGAGACTGACATGGCAAAGATGAATGCACTGTACCAACATGGGCTTGATGTGGCTGCAAAGATATTAGGAATATATGAAGATTGATACAATAGAATTAGGCAAATATCCGGTGTTGTTGGCACCGATGGAGGATGTTACCGACCCTGCATTCCGCCTTATGTGCAAGCAGTTTGGTGCCGACCTCGTATATACAGAGTTCGTATCGAGCGATGCGCTCATACGCCAGGTGAACAAGTCGATGCAGAAGCTTGCCATTTGCGATGAGGAGCGCCCTGTGGCCATACAGATCTATGGTCGCGATGTGGACTCGATGACCGAAGCGGCCCGCATCGTAGAGGAGGTGAAGCCCGACATCATAGACCTTAATTTCGGTTGCCCTGTAAAGCGGGTGGCAGGTAAGGGAGCAGGAGCAGGCATGCTGCAGAATGTGCCGCTGATGCTCGACATTGTACGCTCGGTGGTAAATGCGGTGAAGACTCCCGTAACGGTGAAGACCCGACTCGGGTGGGACGAGAACTCCAAGATTATTGTAGACCTTGCCGAGCAGTTGCAGGATTGTGGCATCAAGGCGCTCACCATACATGGCCGCACCCGCTCGCAGATGTATACGGGCGAGGCTGACTGGACCCTTATTGGCGAGGTGAAGAACAACCCACGCATGCATATCCCCATCATCGGCAATGGCGACATCACCACTCCCGAGCGTGCCAAGGAGTGTTTCGACTGCTACGGCGTAGATGCTGTGATGATAGGTCGCGCCAGCTTCGGTCGCCCTTGGATATTCCGTGAGGTGAAGCACTATCTCGAGACAGGCGAGCACCTGCCTGCGCTCACCTTCGATGAGCGTATGGATATCCTTCGCGACGAGGTAAACCAAAGCATTGCCCGCCTCGACGAGTATCGTGGCATTCTCCACATACGCCGCCACCTAGCTGCCACACCCCTCTTTAAGGGGCTACCCGACTTCAAGCCCCTGCGTATCGCCATGCTGCGGGCCGAGACGGTGAAGGAGCTGTTTGAAATCTTCGAGCAGATAAAGAAGCAGTACGGACAGGAGTAGGGTAGCGGGGTATTCCCCTCCGAAACGAAATAGCACACAAAAGGGGAGTAATTCTTGGTGTGAAATATAAAGTAAACAAATGATTTTTTGTTAAGCGTAATTTGCAAGGGAGTTTTTCGACTCTAGAAGAAGAAAGTCTATTTTCCTATTCCCCCTATATTTTTACGAAATAAAGAAAAAAATCAAGCAACAAATTTACAACATAAAAAACTGTTTATAAGCGATTTACATCAAAAATAAGCCTCTGAGAATCGTTTCTTTTCGTTCGCTCGTCTCGTTGGTCGGAAAAATCGCAAGGATTTGGGAGTTTGTTTAACCTTTTTAGCGGAACGAACTAAATCGTTTCCAAAGCATAATCTAACCGCATCACCTTGACAGGTCTTTCGTCACCTCGATACAGATGACTCAGGTAGTTGAACTCTCCCGTGTCACGAAATCCGCATTTCTCCATCACTCGCCCGGAAGCAGGGTTGTCGACAAAGAAGTCGCTCCAAAGCGTAAAGAATCCCTTCGTGTTGAAACAGTAATCAATCATAGAGCGCAGCGCTTCGGTACATAGTCCCTGGTTCCAATAAGGTTTGGCAATCCAATAACCTATTTCCGCATCCATCTCATCTATCCCGATGTTGCTCTCCTCATGTGTGTAATACCCGATGCACCCGATGACTTCCTTCGTCTCCTTAAGTTCTATGGCCCAAGTGTGGTCATTGGAGAAAATATCTTGAATAACCACCAGACTCTCCTCAATAGATTGGTGAGGTGGCCATCCCGCACGAGGTCCAACATCAGGGTCCGATGCATGCTTGAAGAGCACCACTGCATCGGACTCCACCCAAGGACGAAACCGAAGACGAGGTGTTTCAGTTGGATTCATATCGTGTGCCACACTATATGTAGTTATAGTTTGTTTTACTCTATCAAAAAAAACTACATCTATTACTCCCCATCAAGGCAGAGTAGTGAAGACACCTCTACACCTTCGGGGAAGATGGCGCGGCCTTTGAGGTCGATGAGTTCGATGATAAAGTTAATATAAGTAGCCTTTGGAGCAAATTTCTGCACCAAGTTATAGGCGGCAAGCATGGTACCTCCGGTAGCCAAGAGATCGTCGTGGAGGAGCACTACATCGTCCGAAGAAATGGAATCTTTATGTATCTCGATAGTGTCAACACCGTACTCTTTTTGGTAACTTTCTTGAATTGTTTCGGCAGGAAGTTTACCAGGTTTGCGTGCCAATACGAAGCCGGCGCCCAAACGGATTGCCAAACTTGCACCCATAATAAAGCCGCGAGATTCGATGCCTACCACCTTGGTGATGCCTTTATCTTTATACAATTCATAGAGCGAATCCTCTAACTCCTTCAAGCATTCATGACTCTTGAATAGGGTAGTAACATCACGAAAAAGTATACCTGGAATGGGGAAATCAGGAATACTGCGCAAATTGGCTAATAGTAGTTCTTTATTCATTGTGGCATGTTTTTAATTTTCAATTCTCAATTTTTAATCTAAATTGTTTCACGTGAAACATCATCGACCCAAAAGCACTAAAAGCACATTAATGTCGCTGGGCGAAACACCGGGGATACGGCTTGCTTGAGCCAATGTTTCAGGGTCTATTTTTGTAAGTTTTTGACGAGCTTCGGTAGAGAGCGATTGCAGGGAGTTATAATCAAAGCGGCCACGGATCTTGATACTCTCAAGGCGCTGCATCTTGTCGGCAATCATCCGCTCGCGTTCAATGTAGCCTTGGTATTTTATCTTGATCTCGGCGGCTTCGGTAATCTCCTCTTTGCGCTCGGTAATCTCG
>JAFYMV010000201.1 GCA_017548225.1 Bacteroidaceae bacterium
CATGGTTAGATAATTCTGCAATTAGTATCGGGCGAGTAGTGCTTGAATATCTGTTCAAAGTTATCGATGATATTGTCGCTGGCTGCCGAGGCATCGCGCATCACGAAGTACACGGGCTGTCGCTTGGCAATCTCGGTGATAGTAGCCTCGTCTATATCGCGGTCGAAGCAAGCCATCAAGTAACCCTCATCTACATTATGTACGGTGATGGTGCGTCCATCTTTAACTTTTAAATTTTCATTTTCAATTTTAACGGAAAGTTCCACGCCCAAGTCAAGCATTACTTGGAATAGCAAGTCTTCACTCGTTCGGTCGGCCTTTACATTCTCCATAAAGAGCGACTGTAACTCAAACTCCTGCGGAGTATAGTAGACATCCTCCATATTCGAGGAGTCGAGTTTCAATACACGGAAGCCCGTGTCGAGGTTTTGCGCCTGAAGGCCTGCCTCCTCCTTGATTTTCTTTCCAGCACGACGGATACGCTCCTTACCTATCTCGCAGATATTCTTGTAACCGGCCTTGCGTGCCTCGCTCTTCTCGTCTGTAACTTCGGGCAACTGCACCATAATAAACTTGCGATTACCGCCGTCCTCGGCATTGAGTTTCATTACGGCGTGGGCGGTGGTGGCGGAGCCGGAGAAGAAGTCTAATGTTATAAATTCTTTTTCTGATATAGTTGATAGGACTTTACTTAATAGGGCTACAGGCTTTGGATATTGAAATAAATAATTAACTCCTGTTATGTCAAACAACTCTTTAATTTCCTCATCACCATCTTCATTCTTCCCTTTTTCAATATCCCAATGATGATTGTCTACTTTATAGTCTTCTTCTGTCCTATATCGTTTTTCTTTGGGAAAGCCATTAGCATTAATAAATATGTTATCATTTTTCATAGCTGCTGAAAATTTTCCATTCTCATCTGTCAGACAATATCTTGCACTTAAACGAACATCTGATACTGTCCTATTCCCAACAACTTCTGTAGAATCCAAATATTCAATATCTAAATTTGCATTTCTGCCAGCCTTGTAAACGCCTTTAGATATTTCGTTTATCTCACAATATGTCCCAGCTTTAATAGTGTAAGTTCTGACTTTCTTATCAGCTTTAATTACTGGGTATATAGCATATTCACCTTTCTCATCTGATTGCATTTGAGCAAATTCTTGTGCAAGTTTGAAGAACCTATTCTTATAATAAATAAGTATAAACTCATAAGATAAAGACATTGTGTTGCCTGCATTATGAGGCTTACGATTTTTTCTTCGATGTACAATACCTGCTAACTTATCTTCTCCAAAAATTTCATTACAGATTTTGGTAAGATTCTCTATTTCATAATCGTCTATAGATATAAATATAGCTCCATCCTCAGTCAGCAAATCCCTTGCCACCTTCAAACGAGGATAAATCATATTTAACCAATCGGTATGGAAACGACCATTGCTTTCGGTATTGCGTTGCATTGGGTCAATAGTTTGATTGCCCTCCTCATCAAACAATCCGCTTGCTTGCTCAAACTCTTCCTTGCCTTGTGCAAAGTCATCATTGTACACAAAATCGTTTCCCGTATTGTAAGGTGGGTCAATGTAGATCATCTTCACCTTACCGAGATAGGTCTCACGCAACACTTTCAAGACATCAAGGTTGTCGCCCTCGATATAAAGGTTCTGTGTATTATCAAAGTCCACACTCTCCTCACGACAGGGGCGAAGTGTCATTGTCGTTGGTGTATTGGCAAGACGCACCGCATTGCGCTTATCGGGCCAAGTGAACTGGTAGCGTTCTTCGCTATCGCCAATTATCTCGTCACTCAACTCTGCTTGCAATTTCTCAAAGTCGATAGCCAGTTCGGGCTTACCATCCTTGCCCAAGCGCTCCGTTACGCAATGGGGAAAGAGTTGTGCTATCTTGCTTGTGTTTGAGCCTATCACATCGTGGCTCTGCATGAGTAGTTTATCCATGGTTTATCGCTTTTTCCAATGTTAATGGTAATGTATATTTTATTCTACTAATAGTTTGGTTCTCAATTTTATTTTCAGTGTATCCTCCCACATTAAACAATGAGACCACTTTCAATCCTGCTCCTCCATTGCTTCCTTCTGACTCTGTTGCAGTAATAGCAACATCAAAATCAACATCAATTATATGAGCTCCGTTTTCATATACATATTTAAAATCTTGCCCTGCTGCATATTGTATTCCTTTAGTTACAATTTCGCACCCATTTGACTCTAATTCAAGATTAGCTTCTTCTATCCCTTTTACAATTTGTACTAATGCTTGTTTTGTAAATTCCTTCAGATCCATAACTATATTTGTTTCTTTAATATTCTAATCTGTTCAAAATACTCTCTTTTCCTCCGTGGTTGCTTCTCACTTGCCATCTTACGCTCGAGCGTAGCAATCTGAGCCAGCAGCTTAGCTCGTTGGTCATTGGCAGCAATCTGCTCTGTGAGCGTGCTACCGCTCTCCACATCTATTTGGCCTATGCTCTTTACGATGTTCTCCCATACGGTATCGAGGGATAAGCCCTCAATAGTTAGGAGTGAGAAATTAGGAGTTAGGAGTTGCCATACGGATGTTATCACTTTGGTGTGATAGATGGCCAGTTGCACCTCGTCGCCATAGTGTAGGGCAAACACCATTTTTTGTGGTATGAGCTTAGTAAGCAAGGCGATATTCTTCGAGTCGTACTCCTTGCGCTTCATCTGCACGGCAAGTACATAAAACTCCTTCACCTCTTCGCCTACGGCAAGTGCGGGCACGGTAAGAGGCGACACGGCAGCCACGATATCAATGCGGGCAATATCGGCATCGAAACTCTCGCGTTGCGGGGGCTTTAAGTCGAACTTCGCGAAGATGGCTTTCTTCGAAAGTTGCTTCTTACATTCGGTGCTTTGTGGTAGACCGTACATGGTTAGTTCTTTAATGCAGATTTCTTTGAAGGATTGGAAGTTGGTGAAAGTTTCACATTTGGATGAATAACTTTCACATTAAAAGTATCCTTTGGCATTACACCTATGCAATCAATCGACACTGTTTTATCTTTTGTAATCGCAGAGGTGAGAACTTCTATATCATCTAACTTGACAGAATCAGAAGAACATTTATTTACAATAATAGGAATAACAATAGCCAGTGCAGCCACAATAATACTGAGATTGGTTCGTTTTAACTGTTTATCAAATCGACGTGCTTCAATCGTTATAAAATTATTCTTATTCAAGTCCAACAATAATGGACGAGGTAAAATGACTGTATCACAATATGAATTCAACAATTTAGTCAATTGTAACTGACTCCTATAAGAATGAAAACCATTAGTACCATTAACCCTTTTGTGTTCTCCTTTGGTCAAGATGGAATCGTTTGACATAAATGAATTTTCACAATAGTATTTATCTGTAGAAAATATTGCTCTTGTATAGGTCCTTATATCGTAGTTACGGACTGAAATCAAACCAAGTTCTTTTATTTCCTCAATAAATAATAAAAAATCCGCAATGTCATAAAATGAAGATAACCCTACCTCCCTATCATTAGTTGGCAAATAGAGGTCTATATTTTCACAATGTTCGGGACTATTCTTTTCCCATATTAAAACATAATTAGGTACAATCTCATCTAGTAAATTACGAAGACGCAACGCTTCTATATTATTATCGTTTCTATATGAAACCATTCGTCTTAAAATTACTTGTTCTTCTGGAGTGAAGTCTCTCATAACTATTTAATTACTAAAAAGCAAATCAATTCAAAATCATCCAAACCGCGTATCTCGTTGGTGAAGAGCGAGCCTTGCATACCGCTTAAGAAACTGTCGATGTCGCTCTCCTCCTTTACATTGATAATGCTGTTGATGGCCTCGCTCAACAGGTCGGAATAATGTTGCATGCTCTTGCCATCACGAGTGAGGTGATTAAACTCACGACATAACTCCATGTCGGGCGTATCTTTACCTTTGCACAGGTGACGCAAGCGGTCGAGCAGTTCTTTCGGTTGCAAGTGATTGACTACGACTTCGCCACCATCCTCTATATACACAAGGTAAAAGGGATGCAAGCGATTCTTATGGTCGATATTCACGCCATTGTTTCTGTTCTTCAGCACATACACTACACCTGGCGGACACTCCTTGGTGGCAGGCACCACGGCATGCAGTCCGAAGGGGGTGTGCTCTATATCGGGACATTCTTTCATATAGGCCAAGAGGTCGAGACGGAATTCGTTCAATCCCAAGTCCATAATGGAGATACCTGTATTCATCTCCTCAATGTCTACCACCTCGCTCTGCAAACGCTTCAGTTGCTCGCGGCGATATTCGAGGTCGCCCTTCTCTTCGGGTGAGATGGGGTTATCATCGCCCGTAGAGGTCAGTACCGAAACCTTCATACGCGCCTCTACACGGCCCTTGAGATCGATGTATTCGTCGAGCGTCACATTAGGCCAGTAGTTGACAAGCTGTATCACCTCGTTTCTGCTACCGATACGGTCGATACGACCAAAGCGCTGAATGATGCGCACGGGATTCCAGTGTATATCGTAGTTGATAAGGTAGTCGCAATCCTGCAGGTTTTGACCTTCCGAAATACAGTCGGTAGCAATGAGCACATCTATCTCGTCGGTGATATGTGGATAGATAGTGGCTTTCTCTTTGGAAAGGGGAGAAAATAGCGTCAGCACCTTGTTGAAGTCCAACTTCTCGCGCTGTGGCAAGCGCAGTGTACTGCGTGCCTCAATGTCGCCCGACACAAGGGCGGTATTGAGTCCATGCTTCTCCTTGATAGGTTGTGCCAAGCAGTCGTAAAGGTATTCGGCTGTATCACTAAAGGCTGTAAAGATGATAACCTTCTTGTTATTGGGATTGATAGGATGGGCAAACTTATGACGAAGGTCGGCAATAAGTTGTTGTAGCTTACTGTCGTGTTCGGGGGTAATATCCGCCAACATGAGCAACAACAGATTGAGATGCTCCATGTCCTCCTCCAAGTATTTGCGCCAAGCGATATGATCAAGGTCTTGCAAGGCAATCTTGGTTTTCTTGCCTCCGATAAACATATCGGCTTCGCGGTCATCGTAGTCGAGGTTGCGCGATATGTCCTCCAACTCGAGTTCGAAGTTTTCGCCCTGCTTGACGATGGATAGTTTGTCGAGAGTCGATGCTATCAAGTTCTTGATGCGTTGCAATGTCAAGCGGAACGAGTTGACCGAACTCTCCAAACGCTTCAGCAGATTGATGCTCATCAGTCGGCGAATACCCTTTTCGCGGCCTGCCATACCACGACCTGCAAAGTAGCCTCCATCGCTATCAGTATCTATATACTTTTCAATTCGGCTGGCAAGGATAAAGTCTGAGGGTGTATAGATAGCCAAATTGAGTCGACTCACTATCTCGTATATCTCATTATAGTTGATGGCCGAGTCGAGGTCAGTCAAGTCGGGACGGCGTGGTATGGGTGTCAAGCGTGTGGGGAACTTACCTATATCGGCCGTGTCGTAGTATTGCTCGATATGCTTACGGCTGCGGGCAATAGTGACGCTATCCAACACCTCGAAGAAGTCGAAACTCAAGCGGTTGAGCAACTCTTTGGTTGTGCGCTCTTCGGCAGGCAGTTTAGCCCAGATGTTATACTCCTTCTGTGCTTGTCGGAAGATGTCATCGATGCTCGATGAGGTATTGAGCAGACCATCTATCTTCTCGCTTTCACCCTCGTAGGCCAGCTGTATCTGGTTCTTCAAGTCATTGAAGCGATTGTTGACGGGAGTGGCCGAGAGCATGAGTACCTTCGTCCTCACGCCTGAGCGAATCACCTTGTTCATCAACTGGAGGTAGCGATTTTCGCGAGGATTCTCATCGTTCTCGTCGGTAGTAATCTTGCCACCATTACGGAAGTTGTGGCTCTCGTCAATCACTACCAAGTCATAGTTGCCCCAGTTGATATAGGAGAGATCCATGCCATTGGTCTTGCCTCCACGGCGCGACAGGTCGCTATGGAAGAATACATCGTAGCGCAAGCGATCCTTGGCGATGGGGTTATTGACATAGTTGCTCTTGTAGGTAATCCAGTTGTCGTTGAGTTTCTTGGGACAGAGCACGAGCACATCCTTGTTGCGGTTCTCGTAATATTTGATAACCGACAGAGCGGTGAAAGTCTTACCCAAACCTACGCTATCGGCAAGGATGCAACCGTTGTAGCGTTCCAACTTGTTGATGATGGCCAAGCAAGCATCCTTCTGGAAGTTGTAGAGTTTGCTCCATATCTGACTCTCCTTGAAGCCTGTGGCCTCGTTAGGGAGGTCATCTTCGGAGAGGTCGTCCAAGAACTCACGGAAGATGTTGTAGAGTGTCACGAAATAGAGGAAGTCGGGAGCATTCTCCTTGTATATGGTTTCGATGTTGTCGACAATGGTGTCGGTGACATCGCGAAACTTATCATCATCGGCCCACAGTTCGTCAAAGTTACGCAGATACTGCTCGGCCACAGGACTTGCCATGCGCACCATGCCAGGACAGATATTGTTGCCACGCTCGCAGCCCAGTTCCGTAGTGGTAAACTCATTGAAGGGCATGTAAGTGTATTCGGCTGTGGTATTCGTCACATGCAGGAAGCCATTCATCATGCCACGCGACACATTGGTCTTGAAGCGCGCTTTGCGGCGTATCCACTCAGCACACTCACGGGCTATGGCACGCTGTGAGAGTTGGTTGCGTAGCTTAATCTCAAACTCATTGCCATAGAGGCTACGTTCTCGGGCTGCTTTGGGGATATAAAACTCACGCTTTTGCTTGTCGGCTCGCTCCTTATTGAAGGTGGGTGATGTGAAGATGAAGCGCAGTTCATCGATACCCTCCAGCTCTTCTTTAAGAGCCTCATAGGCATAGATGGAGAATCCCGCAGCAGCGATAGCCACACGGCTGTGGGCAGTGAGTTGCACGCGTAGGTCATCGATGACCTTGGCATTGATATTGTCGAACGACTTGGGCAAATGGTCCACGATGTGTTCTTCCAAATACTTCTCCGCCAGTGCCCCTTACGGAAGTGTTTCTCAAAATATCTGAGGTATACATAATAAAAAAAGCGGGGGCAACTGTACCTGTTACTCGTCCCGCATATAGAGGCCTTCGCATTGCCTAACCAGTAAGGACAAGCAACGCAGAAGCCCACGCCGATATGTATAACACCACAAGCCCCATGTTTGTAGGGGCTTTAGCGGTAATTAACACACCACGCAGACATCTACCGTTGCTTTGACTTTGACTGGTTTTAAGAAGTTGCGAAGTTCCTATATGCCAAAGACAAAACGTCAAGTAAACGTCTTTCTCATTATGTATATCGCCCACCCTCGAACCCTGTCGGCGTGAACGATGTTGCGAAGATAGTAATTAATTCCGATTAAATGAAGATATAAAGACTTTTTTCGAGGCATTTCTAACAGCTTTCGCTTTTTCTATATACTCAGAATGACATTTTTATGCACAATAGGTGTTTGTTTATGGAGCAATTATTTATACCTTTGCAAAAAAAAGAATATGCAACACCTGATTATAAGAAATATTGGTCCTATTGAAGCCGTAGAGCTTGAACTGAACAAGATAAACATCTTTATGGGTCCTCAAAGCAGTGGTAAAAGTACTATTGCCAAGATAATCAGTTATTGCCTATGGATAGAAAAGAATGTATGTCTTTTCCGAAACAGTTTGGATATTGAGATAAACTTCAAGAACAGATTGGAGGAATTTCATCATCTGAATGGTTACTTTAGAAATGATTCATATATCAAGTATGAGTCAGACTATGTATGCATTACATACAATCCACAAGAGCCTAACGCTTGCACCATAGATAAGAAAGATAGAATAAAGAATTACGACTACAAGCGTGCAAAGGTCATCTATATCCCTGCTGAACGCAACTTGATTGCTGTTCCTGGATGGACTTCATTCAACTTGCCCAATGACAATCTAAAGAGTTATACCGTTGACTGGGGATTTACAAGAAAATTATTTACACAGGAGTCACCATTGCAGATAAATCACTTGAATGTAAATTACTACTTCGATGATAAGAATACAAAGGACTATATCCTAAACGATGGTGTAGAGACACTGCTTACCTCTTCGTCAAGCGGTATTCAGACATCTACTCCCCTGTATCTGCTGCAAAAGGTATTTTGCCAATACAATAAGGAATTGGCTAAAAATAACTCCTTTGAGGATTCTTCGACCTTAGAGACTGTATATCAACATTTTCATTTTCCGACTACGAGACAATACGGGCATTCCATTCCCGAAAGCGAATACTTCTGGTACAAGGGGAAGTATTGTATTGTTCAGCCTGGCATGAAGGACAAAGTCATTGAGGCATTGGACAACTATACCGAGATACAGCGAGTGCAGAGCGTAATCGAAGAACCCGAACTTAACCTGTTCCCCGAGACACAGCAAAAGTTAATCTATGAATTGATTAGCGATGCTACCAATAGTGAAAATCAGATAACCATCACTACGCATAGCCCCTACATCCTATTTGCTTTGAACAATTGTATGTTGGGTGGACTCGTACGTAACAATATCCCCGAAGAAGACAGACCAACCTTTGAGTCATATCCTTCGTGGATTGATCCGAAGTTAGTGTCTGTATATGAAATCCAAGATAGAACTATCCGACGCATACAAGATGAGGAGGGTATCATCAAAGACAACTACCTGAATCAAGCTTACAAGGATAATATCAATGAATATGTTGGCTTGTTGAACTACTACGATGATGAAGAGTAAACTACAAGAAACATATCCAACGGCAGAATATAGGACACTGAATAGTCCTATGATTTATATTGCAGACTTCAGTGAGCGAACTAAAGGTTTGAAAAAAGGGGAAGGTAGAAGAGAAGTAGAGATTCATTCAGAGATTCCACTTACTCCCGATGGAGCGGGACCGATGGATTGCCTCTCACTGACTAACGAAGAAGAACTGAATATTGACTTCAATATTTTTGACGACCATCAATTTAAGAAAGAAGGTAAAGATAAGGATGACAGCCATTGTGAATGTTGCTTTTTCTTGGCTGACGCAGATGAAAGTTCATGGATAAGCTTCGTTGAAATCAAGGATTGCAAACTTAAAAACATCCTAACATTTAAGGAAAAGGTTAAGGCGCAAATCATATCAACTGTCGATCATTTTAAGAAGGAGGGAATTATTGCTGATAACAAAAGGATTTACGGCATCATCTCCTTTCCGAGAAGAACTAAGACTGCATTCAACGACTATATCTTCCGAACCCATCAAGAGATATTGGAGATGAAAAGAAAATATGGAATTTTATTCATACCTTCAAACACAATAAAAGTAAGTCTTGAAAAACTCGATGCCTTGTAATGTTTAACCGAGTGGCATGACGAGATGTCGTGACCTCTCATAACATTTAAGGCAATATGAGTAGAAGCAAAAAACAAACACCAATCAGTTGTTGGGTGTGCTGTAAATCACAAAAGCAGGGCAAAAGGTTTTGCAATCGTAAGTTCCGCCGTCAAGAACATCAAAAGATCAGTCTCGGAGAATTTGAAAAACTTCCTTTCCGCACGTTTGAAGTCATGAGTCCATGGGACCTAGGCGGTGATGGCAAGGGCTATTTTCACCCAAAACCAGGAGAGGAGTGGTACATCAGATTGATGCGTAAGTAACTACAAAAGGAGGAATCAAATTCCTCCTTTTTTGTATATGATAAAGATTATATGCCAAAGAAAAACGTCAAGTAAACGTCTTTCTCATTATGTATATCGTCCACCCTCGATCCCTGTCGGCGTGAACGATGTTGCGAAGATACAATTAAATTCTGAAAATTCGTGCAAACGAACAAAATAAATACAACATATTGTAATTTTTCAGTAAGTGCAGCCGAATTAAAACGAAGTTAATTCTGAATTATGAACCGAAGGTCGACGAAGTCAATGCTGAATTATTTGCAAGAGTTGGCCCTAAAATGTCAAAACTATTCGGCGAAAAGAGTTTATTGCTGTTAATTCCTTATTTGGGGTATACCCTTGTATAGGTTTTATGAAACTTCCATAGAGAAAAATAAATAATTATGTAGCGTGCACTTAGGTAAATAATTATTTTATTTTTGCATAGGACTTTATAAAAAAGGTGTACAGGGGTATACCCTGTATGCTTGAAAATGCTGAATTATTAGCAAGAGTCATCCCCGAAAATGTCGAAATATAGCGTACAGCGTACACCTTTGTAGCCCCTTTTTATAACTTCGTATAGTAAAAATAAATAATTATGTAGGATGCGTGTAGGTAAATAGTTATTTAATTATTGTATAGACTTTTCAAGAAGTGCGTGCCTAAGTGTACGCTGTACGCTCGCAGGTGCGACAAGGATTTCAGGCATGCACCGAATAAATCGGCAAGAAATAGAAGTTTACCAATCAGTGTAATAAAAGTTGATTTTTGGCTTGGCAAGGAGGGAAATGAAATTGACAAATGACAATGAACAATGGACAATTAGGGTTTTCGTCTTCGTTATTGTTATCGTTGCAGCGGAGCTGCTCCGCATCCTTGCCAAGCCAAAAATAAAAATCGTGTACTCACTAAAAGTTGTTAACCTCGTATAGGAATAAGATAAAATCGTGTAAACTTGGTGTAGGACAAAACAGCAAAACTGACATCTAAATCAGCGAATTACACCCATTACAAGAGGTATAAAAATCAGAAGGCTCTGGCAAATTTATTGGAGCCTTGCAATAAAAAAATTGGACAAAGAGTTTTTTCGCGGTGCAAGGCTCCATTTTTTACGGTACATGCATGTAACAAAATTTCTACATGCATGCAACAAAAAAAGAGGATGCGCGTACACATCCTCTTGTCTATCTATGCTTGAACTCTTTAGAACTCGCTGGTGAAGTGGAAGCGGATGTTCTTGAAGTCTATCTGCGCCATCTGTAGCACATAGCCACTGTCGGCAAGGAACACATCGCGTCCCTCGATATCCTTGGCCATAAACTGATACTTGCGCTTCTTGAAGGCTTCGAGCTCGGCGGGGTCATCGCTCTCAATCCAGCATGCCTTATAGAGACTCACAGGCTCCCAGCGACACTTGGCGTTGTACTCATTCTCCAAGCGGTACTGGATAACCTCGAACTGCAACTGACCTACGGTACCGATAATCTTACGGCCATTGAACTGGTTCACGAAGAGCTGTGCCACACCTTCACCCATGAGCTGGTCAATACCCTTGGCCAACTGCTTGGTCTTCATAGGATCGGCATTCTCGATGTACTTAAACATCTCGGGGGAGAATGAGGGCAGACCCTTGAAGTGGAGCATTTCACCTTCGGTGAGCGTATCGCCAATCTTGAAGTTGCCTGTATCGGGCAAACCGATGATATCGCCAGGATATGCCACATCAATGGTGCTCTTGCGCTGCGCCATGAACTGGGTGGGCGAAGAGAAACGCATGGTCTTACCCGAACGGATATGCAGGTAGGGAGCATTGCGCACAAACTTACCCGAACATACCTTACAGAAAGCTACGCAGGAACGGTGGTTAGGGTCGATATTAGCGGTAATCTTGAAGATGAATCCGGTAAACTTCTCCTCGGCAGGTACCACCTCGCGCTCTACAGCGGCTGTGGGGCGTGGACTGGGAGCAATCTCTACAAAACAGTCGAGCAGCTCCTTCACACCGAAGTTATTGAGTGCCGAACCAAAGAATACGGGAGCTACGGTAGCAGAGAGGTAGTCATTGACATCAAACTCGGGGTATACGCCCTCGATGAGTTCAAGGTCGGCACGGAGCTTCTCGGCCTGCGCTACACCGATATTCTCTTCCAGCTCACTGCTGGTGATATCGATCTCCTTCTTCTCGGTTACTGTCTGCTTGCTCGGAGTATAGAGGTCAAACTTCTGCTCATACCTATTATATACGCCCTTGAAGCGAGCGCCTTGATCGATAGGCCAGCTCAAGGGGAGCACACTGATCTTCAACTCATCTTCGAGTTCATCGAGCAACTCGAAGGGGTCGCGACCCTCGCGGTCCATCTTGTTGACATAGATGATCACCGGTGTGTTGCGCATGCGGCATACCTCCATCAGCTTACGGGTCTGTGTCTCTACACCCTTCGCACTATCCACCACGATGATAACGCTATCTACCGCAGTCAGTGTACGGAAAGTATCTTCGGCAAAGTCCTGGTGACCCGGAGTATCGAGGATGTTCACCTTGTAGTCCTTATAGTCAAACTCCATCACCGAAGTGGTAACCGAGATACCGCGTTGCTTCTCGATCTCCATCCAGTCTGATGTAGCACTCTTCTTGATTTTGTTTGACTTTACGGCACCGGCTACCTGAATCTGACCTCCAAAGAGAAGGAGCTTTTCAGTCAAGGTTGTCTTACCGGCGTCAGGGTGCGAAATAATCGCAAAAGTTCGTCTTCTTTCTATTTCGTTCATAAGTGTCTATAGTGTCAAATGCACACATTTTGCAAAGGTAGTCATTTTTGCTGAAATACGAGACATGAAGGGCGGACTAATTTTCATAGGTACCATAAAAAGCCGTCACAGGTGCGATTAAAAAATTTCGCAGGTCCGATGAAACAAACACGAACCCACGAAAATATCAGCACCTTTAAAGATGTGACAAATTGTACAAATACACAACTCCTTAAATACTGGAATATTGTACTATTTCCAATGACTACTTGTACATATTTTCATTACACAAAAGCACAATATTACAAATGTAAAAACTAGACAAAAACCTTTATTTAGCCACCTCTATGCGGGTTTTCATACCCTTAATCTTCTCACCAGAGATGAGCGTAAGCAGCTGGCGCACCTTGCCGCGAGAGACCGACACATAGGCATAGTAATCGTGCACATCAATGGGACCCACATCTTCGCGTGTAAGTCCACCTTTTTTATATAGGAATCCAGCGATATCCACCTTATTGATCTTATCCTTCTTGCCCTTACCGACATAGAGTGTTGTCCACTCGGGAGCGGCAGGACGACCTACACGCTCAGGCAATGGATAGTCAGCCACATCTTCGGGGAGGTACTCGGGTACACGCTCTTCGGAATGCAGTATGAGATACGAGCTACCTTCGGCATTCCAACGCGCCGTGCGACCCGTACGGTGTATATATCCCTCTTCGCTACTAGGAAGATGGTAGTGGATAATGTGGCGTACTTCGGGGATATCGAGTCCGCGCGCAGCGAGGTCGGTACTGATGAGCACATTGCTGCTACCACAACGGAACTTATAGAGAGCACGCTCGCGCACCTCCTGCTCCATACCGCCGTGGTAGGCCTCGAAGTAGAGCTTCTGCTCGCGCAGGTAGCCCCCTACTCTATCCACCGACTCGCGATGATTGCAGAAGACGATAGCCTGTCCGCCATCGAGCGTACACAACAACTTATATAAGGTATGCAGTTTATCCTTGCTCTCTGAATGCACCACATAGGTGTGTACCTTATCCTCGACCGCAGCGGTAGAGAGATAATTGAGCTTCACAGCACGGTGCATCGCTGTAAAGGCGGGCAGCTCATCCATATCGGTAGCCGAAGTCAGGTAGCGATGCTTCACAGCGGGCAGTTTGTCGACCACCTGCTGCATCTCGCCCTGGAAGCCCAGCTCCAGACACTTGTCAAACTCATCGATGACGAGCATAGTGATGGTAGAAGCATCAATGTTACCCTTCTCCAGGTGGTCGTTCAAGCGGCCAGGTGTACCGATAATCACTGCTGGCTGCACGCCGCGCATCGTACGATGCTCATCCATAGCCGCACGACCACCATACACGCTCATCGCCTTCCACGGCAGGCTCATATTCTTGAGCACCGTCTCAATCTGCAGGGCCAACTCACGCGAGGGCACTATCACCATAGCCTGCACACAGGTAGCACCCTGCTTCAAACGCTCGATGAGCGGAAGCAGATAAGCCAAAGTCTTACCCGTACCCGTAGGAGAGAGGAGTATCACATCGTTCTTCTCGCGGGCTGCTTGCAGCGCAGCCTCCTGCATGGGAGTGAGCGAGGTTATCGTAAGCTTATCCAACGCACGGCATTGGCATTCATTCAGTTGTAGGTGTGTCATATCGCCTGTTTTTGATGACAAAGGATGAGTTTTTTAATGTCGGCATTCCAAAGGCCAGCACAAAAGTAATGAATTGTTTGAGATTATGAAAATCCGCCGGAATAAAATCCAAGCAACTTCTGGGCCGCGTACTTTCAACAAAGATTTTTTTTGCGTAATTTTGCAGTGCAGAAAAGCATAGCTATGGATATTTCGTTAGACACATTCTTCGAATCGCAGTTACAGGAGTGGAGTACGGCTCGCCAAAGCCACGAGGCGCTGACCCGCGTGTGGTGCCGCGAACTGGCATCGCCCAAGCTCCCCATCCCCCTCCGCGTACAGTGCAACCCCGCACGCATCGTCTCTACGGGGGCGAGCATAGACAAGGCGAGCATCGCTGCACGCCCCTGCTTCCTCTGCGCCCAAAACCGTCCCGAAGAGCAGCATAGCCTTGACCTTAACGAGGACTTCGAGTGGTTGGTGAACCCCTTCCCCATACTCCCCAACCATTACACCATAGCTGCCAAGCAACATCGTCCGCAACGCTTCCTTGATGCCTATGATGCCATGCTCTTGGCCACGAAGGCACTCCCCGAAGGGTATATCGTATTCTATAATGGTCCCAAGTGCGGCGCTTCGGCTCCCGACCATCTGCACCTGCAGGCGGGCATCGCCAACGGCATTCCTCTGATAGCGTATGCACAGACGATGACACCGGAGAGCAACCTACAGGTGATATCGCCATTCGGATATTTGGCCTACCTGATTCACGATGCTGAGAACACAAACACCTTCGGGCAGCTATACAAGCAGCTCCCCATCCCTGAAGGTGAATATGAGCCATACATGAACATTGCGGCTTACCGCAGGGGCGAGAAGGTTTCTCTACTCATTATCCCCCGCCGCGCACACCGCCCCCAGTGCTACAGCGCTGAGGGTGAGGCCAAATACCTCATCAGTCCGGGCACACTGGACATGTGCGGTCTCATCATTACCCCCTGTAGCGAGGACTACGAGCGACTGACCGCCACCAAAGCGACAGAGATACTCTGTGAGGTAGGCGTACGCACCGAGCCCACCATCGATGTGGGCATCATGCAGGGGAGGGAGATAAGGTTCACTATAAACAGAGGCCCCCTCAACTCCCACCGAAGGGGAGCTCCCGAACATCGCGGAACAGACTTCTTCGATACCAATAAAGGCCAACAACCCACCCTACTACCGGGTACATATTTTGCATCCATAAAGGAGGACAAAGACACAGGAAAATCCCATATAATAATAAAAGGAGAACACACGAAGTACACTTTTGAAAACTCCACATTGATTGAGCCACCCCTCCCTGGGCCGACGCGAAAGAGCGTCGGTTGCGACGACGAGAACTTCAGTTCTCCCAAGGAGTCTCGCTTGCGAGTTCTCAGGGGGGAGGCCTTCTTCTCCCTCCACGGAGTAACCATCGGAAAGGAGTTTCACTGGCAGCAACAGGAGACACAAACCTTCCAAGGCTCACTTATCCTACGCATTATCGACGGCGAGCTACATGCCATAAACCGCATCGCCATCGAAGACTATCTCACAAGCGTCATCGCTTCGGAAATGAGCGGCACCTCATCCATCGAGCTACTCAAAGCCCACGCCGTCATCTCACGCAGCTGGCTGCTGGCGCAGATAAAGGAAGCCCCCACAACTCCCCCCGAGGGGGAGCTCACTGGCATCGCGGACACCGCCCAAACACTGGACAGATACCAAACCGCTTATCCCGACACATACCTACTGCTTAAGAAGTTAGCCAAGCGACATAAACAAATGCCCACAGAAGCCGAGAAATGCCTATGGGAAATGCTGAGAAACAAGAATTTAGGTAAGAAGTTCCGCCGACAGCATATTATCGGAGGATTTATCGTAGACTTTGTCTGCATGGAAGACCAATTAGTCATTGAGGTCGATGGACCGTATCACGAAAATCACCAGCAAGAAATTGAAGACAAGCTACGCGAGGACATCCTAAAAGAAAATGGATACCAAATACTTCGTTTTACCAACGAAGAGGTTATCAACAATCCCGACGCAGTCATTGAACAAATAAAGAAGCATATGTCCGCGAGGTCTGAAAGCTCCCCCTCGGGGGGAGTTGAGGGGGCCCCTCAATTTATAAAATGGTACGACCGCGAGGCGCATACGCACTTTGATGTGTGTGCTGATGACCACTGTCAGCGCTATCAGGGTGTACACCGTAAGATTACCACACAGGTACACGAGGCCATACGCGCCACGCGAGGCATCGTGCTTTCTTACGAAGGAGAGGTATGTGATGCACGATTCAGCAAGTGCTGCGGCGGCATCACCGAGCTCTATGAAAGCTGCTGGGACGACACGCCGCACCCCTACCTATCCGTAGTACGCGACCCCTTCTGCAACACCAATGACCCCAAGATACTCTCCGAAGTGCTAAACCACTACGACCAGGGCACCGACTTCTACCGATGGACCGTAGAGTACACCCAAAAGGAGCTATCCGAATTGGTGCGCCGTCGTAGCGGATTCGACTATGGCGACATCATCGACCTCATCCCCATCGAGCGAGGTCCTTCAGGACGCATTGTACGCCTACAAATTGTAGGCACCAAAGCTACACGCATCATAGGAAAAGAGCTGGAGATACGCCGCACCCTATCCGAAACACACCTGTATAGCAGCGCGTTTGAGGTGGAGAAAAAAGGAGGCCTCCCCAACCCCTCCCAAGGAGGGGCTTCAGATAACGCGATGCCAGAAAGCTCCCCCTCGGGGGGAGTTGAGGGGGCTTCCTTCATCCTCCACGGCAGTGGTTGGGGACATGGTGTGGGGCTATGCCAGATAGGAGCAGCCGTGATGGGTGCACAAGGATATAAGTTTGACGAGATACTACACCACTACTACCCTGAAGCTAGACTTACGGAGTGGTATATAGACACCAACAACCTGCAATGCCCTTCCAAAGTGACTGTCAGTACATGAAAAACACTATGGCCATGAGGAAGGCATTGTGGGACCTTAAAAAGGGGAGCCTCTCCCCCGCCCTCTCCCGAAGAGAGGGAGCTTGCAGACATCGCTAAAGAGCAAACTAAAAGTACCCTCTCTAGCATAGGAGCGAGCGAAGAAAATAGAGCACCAGAGCGGCATGCTCCAAAAAAAAACAAAAAAGAACTAAAAACACATAAACTCAAAATGATTTCAGTAGACGGATTGGCCGTAGAGTTTGGCGGCACCACATTATTTAAAGACATATCGTTTCAGATCAACGAGAAGGACCGTATCGCCCTGATGGGCAAGAATGGAGCAGGCAAGAGCACCTTGCTCAAGATACTCGCTGGCGTGCGCCAGCCTACACGAGGCAAGGTATCGGCACCCAAAGATTGTGTCATCGCCTACCTTCCCCAGCACCTGATGACCGAGGATGGCCGCACGGTGTTTGAGGAGACCTCACAAGCCTTTGCCCATCTGCACGAGGCGGAGGCGGAGATAGAACGCATGAACAACGAACTGGCCACACGCACCGACTATGAGAGCGACGAGTACATGGCGCTTATCGAGCAGGTAGCGGTGCTGAGCGAGAAGTTCTATGCCATCGACATGACTCACTTTGAGGAAGATGTGGAAAAGACTTTGCTGGGTCTCGGCTTTGAGCGCAGCGACTTTGACAAGCCCACTTCGGAGTTCTCGGGCGGATGGCGCATGCGTATCGAGCTGGCTAAACTGCTACTCAAAGACCCTGATGTGTTGCTGCTCGACGAGCCTACCAACCACCTCGACATTGAGAGTATACAATGGCTCGAAGAGTTTATCAAGACTTCGTCAAAAGCCGTTGTGGTCATCAGCCACGACCGCAAATTCGTAGACTCTATCACCACACGCACCATCGAGGTTACCATGGGACGCATCTACGACTACAAGGCTTCGTACAGCCACTACCTGGAGCTACGCAAGGAGCGCCGCGAACAACAGCAAAAGCAGTATGAGGAGCAGCAGAAGATGATACAGGAGACCAAGGACTTCATCGAACGCTTCAAGGGCACCTATTCGAAGACCTTCCAGGTACAGAGCCGCGTGAAGATGCTCGAAAAGTTGGAACTCATCGAGGTAGATGAGGAGGACACATCACGCCTCCGCCTCAAGTTCCCACCCTCACCTCGCAGTGGCAGCTACCCCGTAATAGCCGATGGTGTGGGCAAGACCTACGACCGTCTCATCTATAAGGATGCCAACTTCATGATTGAGCGTGGCGACAAGGTGGCCTTCGTAGGCCGTAACGGCGAGGGTAAGTCAACAATGGTCAAGAGCATCATGGGCGAGATTCCCTACGACGGCACCATCACATTGGGACACAATGTACAGATTGGCTACTTTGCACAAAACCAGGCATCGCTGCTCGATGAGGAACTCACCGTATTCCAAACCATCGACGATGTAGCGAAGGGAGAGGTGCGCAACAAGATACGCGACCTGCTGGGTGCCTTCATGTTTGGTGGCCCCGAGGAGTCGATGAAGAAGGTCAAGGTGCTCTCGGGCGGCGAGCGCACCCGATTGGCTCTGCTCAAGCTGTTGCTAGAGCCGGTAAACCTGCTCATCCTCGACGAGCCTACCAACCACCTCGACCTCAAGACCAAGGATGTGCTGAAGCAAGCGCTGCAGGACTACGATGGCACGCTCATCCTCGTGAGCCACGACCGCGACTTCCTCGATGGACTGGCTACCAAGGTGTATGAGTTTGGCCACCAGCGCGTGCGCGAACACCTATGCGGCGTGTATGAGTTCCTCGAAACCAAGAAGATGGAATCACTACAAGAATTGGAACGCAAGAATGGATAAAACACCCCATAACGGCATGTTGTAGCCCACTAAAAGACAGATTAACAAAGTTTACGATTAAAAACGAAGCATGAATTTGCTTATATGCCGTATTTTTTTAGTATCTTTGCACCCAAATTCGCGACAAACAGCCTTTTAGTTGTTATATAACGAAACAAAGTACAGAATTAAAAGAATGAAAGCAAACAAAATCCTATTTATTACCCAAGAGATCACTCCGTTCACCGAGAGCAGTACAATGGCCGACAACTGCAGAGGCTTGTTGAAAGGCATCCAAGAAAAAGGACACGAAATCAGAACATTCATGCCCAAGTGGGGCAGCATCAATGAGCGTCGTAACCAACTGCATGAGGTGATACGCTTGACAGGAATGAACATTGTCGTTGACGACACCGATCATCCACTTATCATCAAGGTGGCTTCTATGCCCGCTTTGCGCACTCAAGTATTCTTCATCCTTAATGAAGACTATTTCCGCAATCACTTGAACACACGAGATGAGCAGGGTAATGAATATCCCGACAATGATGAGCGCACCATCTTCTTCGCTCGCAGCGTACTTGAGACTGTGAAGAAGCAATCATGGTACCCCGAAGTCATTCATTGCCATGGATGGATTGGCGCACTTGTAGGTCTCTACATCAAGACTGCATACAAGGATGAGCCTGCTTTCCGCAACACCAAGTTCGTATATTCACTCTACGACGACGCATTCAACGCTGCATTCCCCGAGAACTTCATCAAGAAGGTCCTCACCAAAAATATGGATGAGGTAGACTTCAGCGATATCGCTACTCCCGTAAACTACCACGAGTTGACCAAGATGGCCATCAAGTGGGCCGACGGTGTGGTGCTGAACAGCGAAAATGTAGACCAGTCGTTGGTTGACTACGCCCAGTCGCTCAACAAGCCCATGCTTGAATACAAGACTGGAGCAGAATATGCCGACAGTTGCAGCGCATTCTACGATCAGTTATTCGACTAAGAATCCGTCTCTAATGAAGAAATATTTTGTTTACATACTAACCCTGCTCACCTGCCTGATTGCTTGCGATGACAACACGGGCGCTTTGGGCGGCAGCGTTATCCCCAACGACGATGTCATCACCATCGAAGATAGCACTTACTGGGCTACCTCAAGGTCTATCATTGTAGACTCCGTTTTGGGCAAGACAAACAAAGTATACCTTGGACGCTTCACTGATCCTGAAACAAAATCTATCTTTGAGGCGGACTTCATCGCCCAGTTCAACTGCGAAGAGGGCGGCAATGTGTTTCCTGACAACATTGTGGGAGATTCTGCTGTAAAAGTAGAATTGCGTCTATTCTTCACCAACTATTTTGGCGACCCTACCAATACCATGACTGCTGAAGTCTATGAATTGGAGCGCACATTACAAGAGGGTGAAAGATACTACACTAACCTTGACCCTACCCAGTTCTACGATATCAACAGTAAGCCGTTGGCCACAAAAGTGTATACAGCTACTGACTACACCTTGGAAGATAGTGAGTTGAATGATTCGGAGCACTACGCCAATGTAAACATTCCTCTCCCTACAGA
>JAFYMV010000202.1 GCA_017548225.1 Bacteroidaceae bacterium
CCTCGGTATGATTGCTAC
This sequence comes from Bacteroidaceae bacterium, assembly GCA_017548225.1. Classification (GTDB taxonomy): domain Bacteria; phylum Bacteroidota; class Bacteroidia; order Bacteroidales; family Bacteroidaceae; genus UBA1189. The sequence continues at coordinate 19 of JAFYMV010000202.1, forward strand.
AACTTACGGTTACGTATATGTTGCGCAGATTGCTATGGGTGCTGACCAGGCACAGTGCCTCAAGGCGCTCCGCGAAGCCGAAGCTTATCCCGGTCCCTCATTGGTAATTGCTTACGCTCCCTGTATCAACCACGGTTTGAAGAAGGGCATGGGTAAGGCACAGGCAGAAGAAGCTGCTGCTGTAGAATGTGGTTACTGGCACCTCTGGCGCTACAATCCCGCTCTCGAAGCAGAAGGCAAGAATCCCTTCCAGCTCGACTCTAAGGAACCCCAGTGGGATAAGTTCCAGGATTACCTCAAGGGCGAAGTACGCTTCCTCTCAGTATTGAAGCAATATCCCGATGAAGCCGAAGAACTCTTCGCAGCATGTCAGGAAATGGCGAAGAAGCGCTACCAGAGCTATGTACGCATGACTAAGATGGATTGGTCGGAATAACCAACCGTTAAACAATAACTCAAAAGTGGGTGTGTCAAAGCTTTGGCACACCCACTTTGGTTGTATAAATCATAGGAACTAAATAAGTCGCATTTCTACTCCTGCGGTGTATGAAAGGCATGTACTTAAAGGAAACACGTTTGATAATCTTGCAAATGTTGTTTCTTATAGGAAATAAAATTATATGTTTGCGTAAGAATTATGAGAGCGCATCAATCTTACTTACTGCGTCGGGATTCCACAGAATATAAAATATTCAATATCGTAATTTTGTATAAATGAAACCACAATCAATCATGAGAAGTCTGTTCTGCCTTCTTTTCATAGCGAGTGGATTTTGCTCGGCTTATGCTCAAGGGCAGGGCGATTACTATGTGAAGTATGGCGCTGATGTAAACGTAAACCACCAATCACATTACCCCATCATGGTGGGCGTAAGCAATGTGCGCGGTGAGCAGCAGGTGATTAACAATATTGCTTCTGCTCCCCGTTGTCAGGCTTACTTTGACAAGACGGCTACGGTGTTTAACGTGAAAAGTGGCGAGACCGTAACGCCACTAATAACCATCAATGGTAGTTGGATGCACGGATATGTGTATGTGGATTGGAACAACAACGGTCAGTTTGATGTGGTGCTTACGGGTGAGGGTCCCTACATTAAGGGGGAAGGTAACGAACTGATGTGCTGGTCGCTTTACGCCAAGACTGGGGATGGTAACTCTGGATGGAACAGTGCGGGTCTTGCCGTGAGTGGTGATGTGTTAGCGCCGGGGTCGTTCCGTGTGCCCGAAGGTCTTGAGGTAGGCTCAACCTATCGTATGCGCTACGCTGTGATGTGGAACTGCATTGACCCCACAGGTGCATCCTATGCAAATTACCTCTCTGATGGCGCTTCTATCATTGATGTTACCTTGAAGATTACAGGTGTGGCAAGCGGAGAGGACTTGTTTGAATATCCTATAAATGAGTATGCCGAACCTCGCGTAGGAACTACTCCTGATGCTGCTTCTTGGAACGCCCTTCCCGATGGACTTCAGGCATCTTGGGGTTCACGCGATGTTCATTACAAACTTCATGAAGTACCCGAGTTGACACAGCAGGACACTGCCATCTTGCGTGCTTGGAAAGGCGAGCGTGCTAACATTCAGGCTGTGCTTTATAGTAAGACAAATCAAGATACGCTCTCGGTGTGTATGACGGAATGGAAGAAGGATGGTGTAGCCACTGGCATAACCAACGCAGGCGATGCTCGCTTTGTGAATTATGTCATTACGGATGACTTTGCTTCATGTGGTAACCATCCCATGAGTTATCCCACGTGGCTTGTTGCAGATGTTATAGATCAAGATAAGCCTCATGCCGTTCCTGCTATGGAAACGCGCCCCGTTTGGTGTACTATCGAGGTGCCGCGCGATATTGATGCAGGTGCTTACACTACCGACCTTGAGGTGGTGAATAAAGAGGGTGCCGTTGTGAAGCGCCTTGCACTCACCATCGTTGTAGATAATCATTCATTACCTACTATTGCTGAGCAGAAGTTCCACCTTGACTTCTGGCAACAACCCTATGCCGTGAGCCGCTACTACGGTGTGAAGCGGTGGAGCGACGAACACCTTGAAGCCTTGCGCCCCTATTTGAAGGCGTTGGGGCGTGCTGGTCAGCGCGTGATTTCAACGATTTTATTCTATGAACCTTGGGGCGAGCAAACGCACGACCTTTTCGACCCCATGGTAGAAACCGTAAAAAAGGCAGACGGCACTTGGGCTTACGACTACACGGTGTTTGACAAATATGTAGAACTCTGCGCTGAATGCGGTATAGACAAGTACATCAATTGCTTCTCTATGGTGCCTTGGGATATGAGTTTCCGCTACTGGGATGAGGCTACCGAGGATTACAAATATGTGCAGACGAACACTTCTACAGAAGAGTACCGCGAGTTGTGGAGCAGTTTCCTCACCGCTTTCAAGGCACACCTCATAGAGAAGGGATGGTTTGAAAAGACCAATATCGCCCTTGACGAGCGTGCTGAAGCTGACATGCTCAATGCCTATGCCATCGCTGGTAATTTAGGATTTAACATGGCGCTCGCAGGTAATTATCACAGTTCTCTTTGTGACAAGTTCCGTGACCTCTGCGTACAGCTCGGTCAGGAGGGACGCTTCACTGCAGCCCAGCTTGCTGAGCGTAAGGCTAAGGGTTGGATAAGTACCTATTACACGAGTTGTGCCAATGCTGAGCCCAACATCTACACCAATTCTTATCCTGCAGAAGCTGCTCATTTACCCATCTATGCTGCAAAGATGAACCTCGATGGTTACTTACACTGGGCATGGATGAATTGGGACGAGCATCCCTTAACCGACAGTCGCTTCCGCAAGTTTGGTTCAGGTGATACTTATTGTTACTACCCTGGTAATCGCTCCAGCGTTCGTTTCGAGCGTCTTATTGAGGGTATTCATCAGTATGAGAAAATACAGATCTTGCGTGAGGAGTATGCCACCAATGCCGATATGCTCTACAAACTCAATACTTTGCTCGGGCGCTTTAACAGTTCAACGATGGCAGGTTCCGCGTGTGCTGCTATTGTAAATGACTTGGAGGATTTCCTTAATGGCGTGGATGTAGAGGTTCCTGAACCTCCCACGATTGCCACGGGTTACTATCACATGATTAGCAAGGCTACTGCGCGTAAGGAACACCTCTACAATGATGCCACTCATACGGGGAACGCCCTCCGCTTTACCTTACAGTCAGATGCTATGGTGAACACCAACAACGGTATCTGGCAAATTACTTCTCTCGGTGGTGGAAAGGTGGCGATTAAGAATGGGGACGGAAATCCTATTGTGGCAGGTGGTGCTGGTGTAACGCTGATGGGAGCATATAGCGAACTCACCATAGGCAGTACCTACGACATTGGCGGTGATTGCTACTATTACTTCGACGTAGCGCTCAACTGCTCAAATAACAATAGTTCCTACATGGTAGGTGGTAAGGAACACCTCACTACATGGGCTTCAGGACCTGCCAATGCCGATGATAATCTATGGCGTTTTGAACCTGTGGATGTTGAGGGCAAGACTATTTATGAGGTTGTCATTGAAGCCACTCCCAATACTTTTGTCACCTATAATAATGGCACTATCGTGCAGAATGCTTTTAACGGCGGTTTCTTTATTACCGACAGCACCATTACGGAGGCTCAGCTCTCGCTGGCAACTCTTGATGGTAAAATAGATGAAAGTCTTGTTATTGCAGTTAAGGGTAACACCATTGTCGTAGGAAATTCGTTGACACACATAGATAAGCATGAACTTACAACATCAAACACTGCATATGACCTACAAGGCCGTCGTGTGAAGAACCCTATCAAAGGTGTGTACATCGTCAATGGTAAGAAAGAGTTGAAGTAAACAATTATCTGTGACGGGTAATAAGTTTTAGATTTATATGTATCCAACAATAACGCTCCTTTGCAATTGCAGGGAGATGGATTGGTCGGAATAACCGAACGTTAAATAAGAACCAAAAGTGGGTGTGTCGAAATGAGATTTCGGCATACCCACTTTTGATAATATGTCCTTACGTTGTTTGTCTGATTATGGTTTGTAAGTCTATATATAGTCTGATTGTATTAATCTAATATTATAACGTAAGTTGTAGATGTTCTTTAACTATTGACTTGTTAAAGTGAAAGGACAACCTGTTGTATAACGAAAATAATATATATCTTTGCAGAGGTTTACTTCTATTCAATATAGTAATAGAATGTAGATAAAACATAAATGGCGTAACTGTACGCTTTGGTTTTGACGGTAGAAGAACTTCGCAAACTCTTAAACTGTTTGTCAAGAACAAAGCAACGGGAACGCCCTATTGGATGTTATGATTCACTAAATAGGCTAATTTATATTGGCCTTAGGGTTTTTATACATCACTGTGGGGCTTTCTACGTTGCTCGTTTCGACAAACAGGGCAATGCGAAGGCCTTTCTACTATGGAACGAGTGACAGATTAGCTCCACGTCTTGAACCGAAATAAGATTTATATCTTACTGATATTCAACCATACAATAACGGGAACTCTGTGAATTGATACCATAAAGTTCCCGTGTTTTGTAATTATAAAACGATGCTTGATTGAGCGATTTTGATTGCATC
>JAFYMV010000203.1 GCA_017548225.1 Bacteroidaceae bacterium
ACATAATATTCATGAGCCTCATATACAGGACGAAGGAACTCCCATTTCTCATCTTCATTGAACAATGTTTGGGTAGCGCAAAGGCCATATTCATCATAGCTCTTGAAGCTGCCTACACGCATCGGATAAATGCCACCATTGTCATCAATCCAGTTTGTATAGGCTTCATCAGAAAGTTCTACTTCTTTTTCCCATTCGCCAGTGTAGGAGATATCTGAGATGTTATGTGCTATGATTGATTGGTCCTTCCATACGAAATACAGCACCTTCTGATATTCATTACCCATCCATTCCTCTTTGTTGGTGTAGAAATAGATTTCCCCCTCGGGAGTCTCTTCTACACTTTCAATACAGTAGGCAGAAGAATATTCCCAGTCAAAGTTAAAATGATGGCCACAATCACCAGCATGATTGATATATCTCTCTACAGATTCTCTAGTATATGTTACCTCTATAGTCTTCTTGGCATAAAACGATCGGTAAGAATCGGTGTACCAATAGTCATAAGTAATATCAGCGGATTCATTGGCTGTTGACCAACACCAAACGCTATACCATCCAAGTCTGCCATCGCTAAAAATGAATCCTTGAAGATAATCATCCTCCCCTTGTATGACAAACAATTTGCCTTCATCTACCTCTCTCTCTTCTATAATGTCATAATTCTCAGATCTTGCCCATTCATACACATATTCATCTGTACATGTTATGTCTCGACATTCGTTTTCATAGAAATAATATGTGTAACTCTCTCTGTCATTTCTCCATCCATCTTCTTCTATGGTGTAGTTTGTGCACTCAACCGTCTGCTCGGTCTTTACCAACTTGCGAGCTTCTATCTCATTGCGCTCGCAGTTGGCGGGCTTTGCTACACTTATCGTGCGCTCTACCTCAAACTGCTTGTTGTAGACTACGAACTCAAGATGCGTATCCGTTTCACTCAATGAAAAGAGCGATGGTTTCCCCTCATAGGCATACTCTGTGGGAATAGAGATCAATTCCCAAAAATCACTCTGAGTAGTACCTACCTGCTCAAAAACTTGTGCACTTGCTCCCATTGCCATTAGACCACCGAGAGCGCTTAAGAAAAACTTTTTCATTGCTTTGGTTCTATTTTAGTTTGCATCGCAAAGGTAGTGAAATAATTAAAAAAAACTATGAATTAAAAACTATTTTTTGATGGCATCGTGGTAGGGGTGGGGGACAGGGGGTGGGGACAGTTATTTCTGCTCTCTGTCCCCCACTCCTCGGATGTCTCCCACACGATTTTAATTAACTATTTTTTATATATAAAAGAATAAAAATAATAAAGTTCTCTCTCTCATGATGGCGGCGTAGGGTGGGGGACAGAAGTGCTCATTTAATTGTCCCCACCCCCTGTCCCCCACTCAGAGGGGCTGTGAGAGGGGTGCGTGAGAATGTGGATATGTTTCTTTAGGGAAACTTTGTTATGGCTGGTGCGAAAACAAAATTTGGACAAAGAGTTTTTTTATTATCTCTTCATCCAAATTTTCTAATCTCTTTACCGATTTTACTCGATGATATTGAGCATCTTGATGGTGGCCTTGATGGCTGCTTCCGTCTGGTCGGCATCGAGGCCGCGGGTCTTGAAGGTCTTGCCCTCGTACTCCCAAGTGATGATGGTCTGCACGAAAGCGTCGGTGCGGCCGCCAGGGGGGATAGATACGGCGTAGTTGGTCAGCATGGGGAACTTGCGCTGGAGGGTTTCCTTGTATATCTTGCGCAGGGCACGCACGAAGGCGTCGTACTGTCCGTCGCCGCTGGCGTTCTGCTCGTATACCTGATCACCGATGCAGAGCTTGAGCGAGGCCATAGGCTTGAGGCCTTGTGAGAGGGTTACACAGTAGCTGAGGAGTTTGACGCGCGCATCTTCCACCGAGTGCTTGAGCACATCGGAGATGATGTAGGGGAGGTCTTCTTGAGTGACCACCTCTTTCTTGTCGCCCAGCTCGATGATGCGGGCGGTAACTTTGCGCATGGCGTCGTCGTCGAGCTCGAGGCCGAGGGCTTCGAGATTCTTGCGTATGTTGGCCTTACCGCTGGTCTTGCCGAGTGCATACTCGCGCTTGCGGCCGAAGCGCTCGGGGAGTAGTTCGTTGCAGTAGAGGTTGTTCTTGTTGTCGCCATCGGCATGTACACCTGCTACCTGGGTGAAGACATTCTCGCCTACGATGGGCTTGTTGGCGGGGATGGTGATACCCGAGTAGGACTCTACGAGGCGGCTTGCATCGTTGAGGCGCTCTTCGTTGATGGTGGTGTCGGCACCGAAATGGTCGCGCAAGATGGCTTGCACGCTGGCCAAGGGGGCATTACCTGCACGCTCGCCGAGGCCGTTGATGGTGGTATGCAGGCCTTTGGCGCCAGCCAAGACGGCGGCATATACATTGCTCACGGCAAGGTCGTAGTCGTTGTGGGCATGGAAATCGAAGTGCACATCGGGGTAGCGCTGCACCATGACACCCATGAAGGATTGCACCTGCATGGGGTTGAGGATGCCGAGCGTGTCGGGGAGCATGAAGCGGCGGATACCGCAGCCCTGCAGGCCGTCCATGAGCTGGAAGACATAGTCGGGCGAATTTTTCATGCCGTTGCTCCAGTCTTCGAGGTATACATTGACCGTTACACCCTTCTCGGTGGCAATATTTATCATGTATCAAATACCCTTTTTGAGAAAAGCACTTCACAAATTTTTCAAAAGAAAAAGTTTCGGGATTTGATGTTATAACTTCAAATTTTGGAAAGACAATCAAAACAGTTTTATATTCCAGCCAACTGTTAAAGCATGCCGGGGAGGTGTATATTCCCGAATCTCCTTTCGGATAGTGTGATGTGATAAATTTCCTGATTTTTTTGAATGCAAATTCGGCGCGTTTCCCCTTGTTTGATGTAATAAAAGCCGGTTGCATTCCAATCTGCGATTTATACATGG
>JAFYMV010000030.1 GCA_017548225.1 Bacteroidaceae bacterium
GCCACGGTGTGAGAAGCGGCCATTCTGCATACCGCCACCATAGAAATACTCCTTGTCGTCAGCCTTTACAGTCATAGTAGCCACGCCCTCCTTGATGGTTGCGGGAGTAGTCTCCTCTATCACCACCTTACCAGTAGCGCAGTCGGTCACGGTCATCAACTGGGTAGCCTTGTCTACTACCACCTTGATGCGCGGAGTAGTCATCACCACCTTGTCGCCCTTCTCCTTCACGGTAAGGCTGGTCACTGCGCGGCGAGGATTATCTACCAAGATCTGAGCCTCGGGAGTAGCCACCGGGTCGCGCATCTCACCGCCCTGGGGGTCTTGGAATACGCGTACGATGTCGTCGCCATAGAAGTCAAACACGCGGCATACGCTATCTGCAAAGCGTACCTCCACGGTCGTGTCATTCACTTTTGCACCCTCCTTGCCACAGCACTGGGCGAAGGTGAGGAGCACCACTGATGCCATAGCAGCCATAGCAGCTCCATTGGCAAATCTCTTAAACAAGTTTTTCATCATAATAGGTTTTATTTTGTGAATTATTAAACAATTTCCACCAAATATCGTGTAAAGGTACGCATTCTATCGCAAAATCGCAAGCGATAAGCCATTTTTATCAAAAATGGGGTCTCATAGCAGGCCGTCTCCCTAATTGTTTCTTATGTTTTGTTAGGAACGCTCATCCTTTGCCCTAAACTCTACAGCAAAAATACGACTGTCTTGTACTGAAATAAGTTGACTCCCAGATAGCCTATGAAGATTTGGGCGCAATGGCTTGCGTCCTATTTGGGGTCATTTGCAAATTATGAGATTATCTGAACACGATGTCGGTGATGACTTGTGCTCCGGCGTAGGCGTTGAGTCGGGCAGCGAGTTCGCGGCGTTGCATGTGGAGTTCTTGTCGGATAACGGGAGAGGTGAGCTGCACATAAAGTGTCTGATTGCGAATGGTGAGGTCTTTGGTGTAGCGTGCTATGACAGGACCCATTACATGTTCCCACCCATGTATGAGGCGGTGTTCATTGAGTGGCGATTCGAGACCTTGTTGGCGCAGGTATTGACGGATAAGGTCGCCGATGGATTCGGAATTGGTGCGGCGCATGTTAATCTAGGAGTTTGGGAGTTCAGGAGTCAGGAGGTTCAGACAATACTGGAGCTGACAGGTAAAAGCTCCACGCTTCCATTAGCGACGGTGTAGAGTTTATAGTTGCCGGTGGCTGCCGATACGATGCGGTCAAGGTGTCCGCGATTGACATCGGTGATAAAGATTTGTCCGAAGGTGTCGCTCGATACAAGGCGGATAATCTGTTCTACGCGTGAGGCGTCAAGACGGTCAAAGATGTCATCGAGCAGGAGTATGGGTACTTTGTTGCCTAGGCGGCGTAGGTAGTCGAACTGGGCGAGCTTAAGGGCGATGAGGTAGGTCTTGTTCTGCCCTTGCGACCCTTCGCGTTTGATGGGGTAACCGCCAAGTTGCATTACGAGGTCATCTTTGTGTACTCCGTGTAGTGAGTAGCCCATGATGCGGTCTTTGGTACGGCCGCCCCGTATGGTGTTGAGCAGGGCTCCACGGTCGCCATGTGAGGAGTAGGCGAGCGATACGGTCTCGCTTTCGCCCGAGATTTGTGCATAGAACTGCTGGAAGATGGGGGTGAGCCCTTCGATGAAGGCTTTGCGGCGCTGGTAGATGACTTCTCCCGAGAGCGCCATCATCTCTTCCCATAGGCCAAGGAGCTCGGTGTCGGGCTCCTCCTCCTGCTTGAGCAGGGCGTTGCGCTGCTGCAGTGCCTTATCGTATTGGATGAGTTGGTTGAGGTACTCCTTGTCGTGTTGCGATATGGCTACATCCATGAAACGGCGGCGCTCTTCGCTACCACCGAGAATGAGTCCTCCATCGGAGGGTGATACCATGACCAGAGGAATGAAACCCACATGCTCGGAGAATCGCAGATAGGCTTTCTTATTGCGCTTGAAAGTCTTCTTCTGTCGGCGTTTCATGCCGCAGTAGATGTCTTCTTCTTCTCCAAGCTCGGTCTCGTAAAGCCCTTGTACCACAAAGAAATCGGCCTCGTGGCGCATCACCTGCGAGTCGATGGGATTGGTGGCGCTTTTGCAGAACGAGAGGTAGTAGATGGCATCGAGCAGGTTGGTCTTGCCCATGCCGTTCTGACCAATGAAACAGTTTACATTGGGAGATAGCTCAAGGTCGGCCTGCTCTATGTTCTTATAGTTGAGTATGGAGAGTCTCTTTAGTATCATCGTCGCGAAAAATGAGTCGCGAAGGTACGAATATTATCCCTAAAAAAGTGGTGAAAAGAAAAAAAATAGCGGCTCGCGCCAAAAAAACATGTTGAAATTTTATCAATCAGCGGAAAAAAACTACTTTTGCAATTCATTGCACGAAGAATAATAATAAAATAATAAAGAATATGGCAAAACAAGAAATCAAACAGGAGCAGGTGCTCAACATGGAGGAGGCTGTAAGCCGCTCTGAAGCGTTCATCAACAAGAACAAGAAAGTTATTTCAGCGATAGTAGCTGCTATCATCGTAGTTGTAGCTGCTGGTATGCTAATCTCTACATTCGTGGTTAAGCCCCGCGAGCAGAAGGCTGCTGAAGCGCTTTTCGCAGGTGAGAAATATTTCCAGAATGGCGATTATGAGACCGCTCTCAATGGCGATCAGTATGAGTATGCAGGTTTTGAGGCTGTGGCTGCTGACCACAAGGGTACCAAGGCTGGCAATCTTGCCAAGGCGTATGCTGGTATCAGCCTTGCAAAGCTTGGTCGTTATGAGGAGGCTATCCCTATGCTCAAGGCATTCAAGGGTAATGACGAAATGGTAGCTCCTTCGGTATTGGCTGCATTGGGTAACTGCTATGCACAGGTAGGCGATGAGGCAAAGGCTGCTGCTACTCTCGTGAAGGCTGCTGATAAGGCTGACAACAACTTGTTGAGCCCCGCATACCTCATTCAGGCTGGTCAGATTTATGAGAAGTTGGGTAAGAACGGTGAGGCTTTGAAGGCTTACAACGAGGTGAAGACCAAGTACTACCTCTCTATTCAGGCTTCTGATATCGACAAGTACATCGAGCGCGTAAAGTAATATTATAAGGTATAAAGTTGAGGGGTGAGAGTTGAGAGGGCAGGCGGCATTGCAGCATATCTCTTGTCTCTCGCCCTTCAATCTTTTTTACAGAATTACACCAAAGTGTGAAATTAACTCTACACACTAAACTCTAAATCAACATGGCAACCGCATATCACAACCTGTCAGCGTATGACATCACCTCTGTGCCCGATGCTTCGGCAATGAAGTTCGGCATTGTGGTATCTGAATGGAACGAGAATATCACTGCAGCGCTGCTGCATGGAGCAAAAGAGACA
>JAFYMV010000204.1 GCA_017548225.1 Bacteroidaceae bacterium
CTACGCCGAGTTTTTGTGCTTTCTCGAGTTTGGCAGGGCCCATATCGCGACCGGCAAGGATAAAGCTGGTTTTGCTGGAAATAGACGATACATTGGTGCCGCCATGTTGCTCAATCATGGCCTTGTACTCATTTCGTGAGTGCTGGGCAAAGACACCACTGATGACGATGCTCTTACCTGCGAGTTTGTCGGTACACTCGATGCTCTCGTCTATCACAATCTCCATTTGCAGGCCTGCTTCCTTGAGGCGTGCCACAAGGGTACGACACTGCTCATTGGCAAAGAAGCGGAGGATGCTTTGCGCTATCTTCTCGCCAATCTCATCTACGGCGATAAGTTCTTCGAAAGTGGCATTTTCCAGACGCTCCATGGAGCCGAATGCGCGGGCAAGTTTCTTGGCTACGGTTTCACCGACAAAGCGGATGCCGATGGCAAAGAGTACGCGTTCGAAGGGCACCTCGCGTGAACGCTCTATGCTGCGTACGATATTCTCTGCCGACTTGTAGCCCATGCGCTCAAGACGACTGATATGGGGGATGCGCAAAGCGTAGAGGTCGGCAGCATCGTGGATGAGCCCTACCGAATAGAGCAAGTCAACCGTTTCGGCACCGAGTCCGTCAATATTCATGGCCTTGCGTGAGATGAAATGCTCGATACGGCCCTTGATTTGTGGCGGACAGGTGGTGTCATTGGGACAGAAGATAGCCGCCTCGCCCTCTACCCGCATGAGTGGAGTGCCACACTCGGGACAACGGGTGATGAAGCGTACCTTTTCGCCCATCATGAAAGAGCGAGCGTCAAGGTCTACGGCAGTAATCTTGGGGATGATCTCACCGCCCTTCTCTACGAATACCATATCACCGATGTGCAGGTCGAGGTTTTCCATGAAGTCCGCATTGTGCAGAGTGGCGCGCTTGACCATGGTGCCCGAGAGTTGCACCGGCTCAAAGTTTGCCACTGGAGTAACCGTGCCCGTGCGCCCCACCTGATAGGTGACCTCGCTCAAGCGTGTGAGTGCCTTCTCGGCTTGAAACTTATAGGCAATAGCCCATCGGGGTACTTTGGCTGTATAGCCCAATGTGCGTTGTTGAGCCAGTGAGTTGACCTTGATGACAATACCGTCGGTAGCTACGGGAAGATTCTTTCGCTCGGTATCCCAGTAGTTGATATAGTCAAACACCTCCTCGAGTGTAGTGCATTTGCGCATGGCTGGCGACACTTTGAAGCCCCATTGTACAGCCTGTTGCAAGCACTCGTAGTGCCCCTCGCTGGGGAGCGACTCGCCCAACATGTAATATAGATATGCATCCAGTTTGCGCGATGCTACAATGGCCGAGTTCTGCAGTTTAAGTGTGCCCGAAGCGGCATTGCGCGGATTGGCAAAGAGAGATTCTTCCTGCGCTTCACGCTCGCGGTTGAGTCGGTCAAACTGTTCCCAAGGCATCAGTATCTCGCCACGAATCTCAAATTCACGAGGCCATCCTTCACCCTGCAATACGAGCGGTATACTCTGTATCGTGCGTACATTGGCGGTTACATCATCGCCCTGCACACCATCGCCACGCGTTACGGCACGCACCAAGCGGCCCTCCTCATAGGTGAGCGAGATAGAGAGTCCGTCATACTTAATCTCACAGCACAACTCGAATGGCTCGCTACCCAATACACGCTGTACACGCTCGTAAAAGTCGCGCACCTCACCTTCAGAATAGGTATTTCCCAACGACAGCATGGGGTACTTATGCGCCACTTGTACAAATTCACTGGTAATGTCGCTACCTACACGCATGGTGGGCGATGTGGGGTCGAAGAGTTCGGGGTGTTGTGCCTCGAGATCCTGCAACTCGCGCATCAATTGGTCAAACTCGTAGTCCGATATCTCGGGAGCATTGAGCACATAGTAATTGTGGTTATGTCGGTGCAGCTCGCTACGCAGCTGCGCTATTCGTTCTTGGGCGGTCATGAGTAGTGTATATATAATGGTGCGAAGATAATGAAAACCGAGAGTAGAACAAAATAATTTGATAACAATATTCTCTCATTTTTATATAAACAAATAAGTAGAACGATACGCTTTTTGTTGTGCGAAATTATTACTACCTTTACGAAAAATTCATCGAATCATGGCAAGCAACCACTATCACGAGATAAAGTCAATAGACGAACTGCGAATGATGCTCACGACACATGAGCGCATAGAGCGTTGCGTGTTTCAAGACATGGACTTCTCGGAGTTGACCGAAGAGTGTAATACGGCACGCTACTTTGACTGTATGTTTATGGGATGTACATTCAGCAAGCCCATGCGTATACAGATTGACCGCAGTTGCCTTATCTTCTCGCATATCAGCGTACCTTACAACTGCTTTCGCAATGAGCTATACAAGGCGGAGGACCTGTATGACAACTATGCCATCGGCGAGCCCGAGAGCTACCATGCATGCTACGACTACAAGGTGTATGCGCACTATCTCGGCATGGGCAAGACGGCGACCGATATCAAGGAGACATTGGCACGCACCCTGCACGATCATGCCATGAGTGATTCGCTGCACGACTTTCTTGCCCAATACGATGAGCGCCATGTGGTAGGCATCATGGGCGGACATGGGCTATTGCGTACTGACCCTGCCTATCGCAAGGTGGTGATGATAAGCAAGCGACTCACCGAAGAGGGATACCTGATGATCAGCGGAGGCGGACCTGGTGCTATGGAGGCCACCCACCTGGGGGCCTGGTTGGCAGGACGCACGGCAGAGGAGGTGGACAATGCCATCAGCATACTCGCCGTAGCACCTTCGTATGAGGATACCTTGTGGCTCGATACTGCCATGCATGTGCGCGCCCTCTACCCTACCGGAAACTACAAGAGTCTCGGCGTACCCACCTGGCTATATGGCCACGAGCCCGCCACTCCCTTTGCCACACACATAGCCAAATATTTCGAGAATGCCATTCGCGAAGACGGCATACTCACCATTGCCAAAGGAGGTATCATCTACTCGCCTGGTAGTGCGGGCACCATGCAAGAGATATTCCAAGATGCTGTACAAAATCACTACTTGAGCTTTGGATATGCCAGCCCGATGATATTTCTCGGCACCGACTATTGGGCCGACGAGATGCCCGTATACCCCATGTTGCAGCACCTTGCCGCAAAGGGTAAATACCGTAATTTGTTGCTCTCATTAGTGGACGACGAGCAAGAGATAGTAAAAACGATTAAGGAATTTAGTCGTGAGCTTTGAGCTTTCGACTCTTAAACTTTCACACTATGAAACCTTTTCTACAAGCAGTAGCTCAAGACATATACCGTCGCTTTGGCGATGACCAGAGCCGTATAGCAGTAATATTCCCCGGTAAGCGTGCGGGGCTATGGTTTGACCGTTACCTATACGAATGTGCCGAGCGCCCCCTATGGTCGCCAGCTTATGTAACGATTGACGAACTATTCGGCAGCATGTCCGAACTGAACAAGGAGTTGCCCATACGCTCGGTATGCATGCTCTATGAGATATTTTGCCGACTAACGGGAAGCACCGAGACATTGGACGATTTCTATTACTGGGGCGAACTGATGCTTGCCGACTTTGACGACATTGACAAGAATCATGTCGATGCCGAGCGTCTCTTTGTCAATCTCTCCAATATCAAGGAGCTGGAGGGGCAGTTTGAATACCTTACCAAAGAGCAGCGCGAGCTCTTGAGCCGCTTCTTCTCCGGATTGCGCGACGAGACGAAACAGACGGAACTGAAGAAACGATTCATCGAGCTATGGCAGGTGATGGGCAAGATCTATGAAGAGTTGCGCGCTGCGATGCAGGCAAAGGGAATGGCCTACGAGGGTATGCTCTACCGCGATGGTATAGAGCATTTCGATGAATCGCTGCTTACCTACGACCACTATGTGGTGGTAGGATTCAATGTACTCAATCGCGTAGAGCAGGAGCTCTTCGACCGTCTCAAAGAGAGTGGCAAGGCGCTGTTCTACTGGGATTACGACCATTACTACTACGACAATGCACAACACGAGGCGGGCACCTTCGTACGCGAGAACATCGCGCGCTATGGCAATGCACTGGAGGATGATAGCCTGTATGACAACCTGCGCCATCTGCCCGAGATAACTTGCATCAGCGCCTCTACTGACAATGCCCAGGCACGCTACCTGCACACTTGGATTACCGAAAACCTGACCGAGCGTGAAGAGGAGACTGCAGTGGTATTGTGCAACGAAGACATTGTACAGTCGGTACTGCATGCCTTGCCCAACGATAAGGTGGAAAATGTGAATATCACTATGGGATTCAAGCTCGCGCAGACCGCCCCCTACACCCTGATGAATGCTTATCTAGACCTCCACACCAAAGGCTTTGACAAGACGCAGGGAATGTACATGCTCGACGAAGTATCCAAACTCCTCTCCCACATCTACATACAACGACTGTATCCTGAAGCCGAAGCGCTACGAGGGGAACTAATGCATAGCAAGCGCATATACATCAATACGGCCGACAAGGAATACAAAGATCCACAACTGAAGGCACTGCTCACGCAACCCGCCGACAATAAGGAGCTGCTCTCCACACTCGGTACACTGATTGGCCATGCCGGGCAGCTGTTCGCATCAAACAAGGACAAAGACAGCCACTTTGTACAGTTGGCCGAAGAATCGTTGTTCCAAATACACCGCATCGTCGAGAATTTCAAGACACTCGTCGATGAGGGTACACTGCGCATCACCACGAAGACCCTTGTGCGTCTCATGCAGCGCATGATGTTGCAGGTGTCTATCCCCTTCCATGGCGAGCCGGCTATCGGCCTGCAGGTGATGGGCGTACTGGAGACGCGCAACCTTGACTTCCGTCACTTGATACTCCTCTCCGCGAATGAAGGCAAGTTGCCCAAGATGTCGCACGAGTCATCATTCATCCCCTACAACCTGCGTGAAGCCTTCGGCATGAACACGCTACAACGCCAAAACGCCGTATATGCCTACTATTTCTACCGCGCCATACAGCGTGCCGAGAAGGTTACCATCGTATATAATAATGGTACCGACGGACTCAACAAGCAGGAGCCTTCGCGCTACATCATGCAGTTGCAGGTAGAGTATCCCGGCAAGCTCACATCATGGGAGATGTACTCACCATCACAAGCGAAGATCACCCCGGAGATATCCGTAGAGCAAACAGCCGAGACACGACGCAAGCTACAAGAGCACTTCCGCTTCGAGCCAAACAAGAAGCCCATATTCCGCCTGTCGCCCTCTACGCTCAACGACTATCTTGATTGCCGCTTACGCTTCTACTTGAAGCACATCGAAGAGCTCAACCCGCCCCAAGAGGTGAACGCAGATGTCGATGTGGCATCATTGGGTACTATCTTCCATAAGAGTGCCGAACTTGCCTACGACCACCTGACCGAGCGTAACAACACCATCACCAAGGAGGATATCGAAACCCTGTTGGCGGATGAATTGCGCTTAAGAGGTTTTGTCGACACAGCCTTCCGCACGGAGTTCTTCCACGCTGAGCCCGATGCGCCGCTCAAGTACAACGGCACGCAGCTCATCGTGCACCATGTCATCTGTAGCTACCTGCGCCAACTGCTCACGATGGACAAGCGCCGCACACCGTTCAACTACATCGAGAGTGAGAAAAAGATACGAAAGACACTCTCTATCAATAGTCATGGCACCCAGCTCGATGTATTGCTGGGAGGTACCATTGACCGTATAGATAGTAAGATTGACGAGCGCGGACGCGAGATAACGCGCATCATTGACTATAAGACAGGTGGTGCCCAGAAGGAGGTGAAGAACATTGACGAACTATTCCAACGCGACAAGTCGCGCGACGGCTATGTGTTTCAGGCCTTCTACTACGCCTACCTCATGAGCAATGTCTATGCATGCATAGCCCCCTCGCTGCTCTTCGTGCGCAACACATCAGACACAACCTTCGAGCCCAACATCATCATTGACACCCACCCAGTAGAAGATTTCAGTATCTATAACGATCAGTTCGGCACCTTGCTACACAACACCATCGAAGAGATTTTCAATAGCGACATCCCCTACACCGCCACCACGAATGTAGAGGCATGCAAATACTGCAAGTTTACCGCGCTATGTGGCAGAGAGGTCAAAGATGCCAATCTGAACGGATGAACAAAACGACATGCCAGGCGTTATACAGATGTGTTTTTCATAGTAAATAGATCAACCGTCTGCGCCTGCTTGCGAAAGTCGGAAAAAGACAAAGCGGAAGCGTCCGCTATAAAACAAAAGCCTTGGCGTCCCCACCAAGGCTTTTGTTCTTTTATTCTCTCTAGGACATCTAGATAATCTAGGGCATCTAGAAATAATCTTACTTTGTCAGCCACTCGGTTACATTCTTCTCGATGCGTGCAGCGATGTCCTCGGTGTTCTCCTTTACGAAGGTCTCACCGGTGATGTGCTCATAGAGCTCGATGTAGCGCTCGCTGATGCCAGCAACGATCTCGTCGGTCATCTCGGGCACCTGCTGACCCTCCTGGCCTTGGAAGCCATTGCTCATGAGCCACTCGCGTACAAACTCCTTAGAGAGCTGTTTCTGTGCCTCACCCTTCTCAAAACGCTCCTGGTAGCCCTCGCTATAGAAGTAGCGGCTGCTATCGGGAGTATGAATCTCGTCCATGAGGTAGATAGTGCCGTTGTGCTTACCAAACTCGTACTTGGTATCTACGAGGATAAGTCCGCGCTCAGCGGCCATCTCGGTACCGCGCTTGAAGAGAGCGAGGGTGTACTGCTCGAGCAATGCATACTCCTCGGGAGTAGCGAGGCCCTTTGCCAAAATCTCTTCCTTAGAGATGTCTGCGTCGTGCTCACCAATCTCAGCCTTTGTGGTGGGGGTGATGATGGGCTCGGGGAAACGCTCGTTCTCGCGCATGCCCTCGGGGAGCTTCACGCCACAGATCTCGCGCACACCGCTCTTATAAGCGCGCCATGCAGAACCACAGAGGTAGCCGCGTACGATCATCTCTACGGGGAAACCCTCGCACATCACACCTACGGTAACCATAGGATCGGGAGTAGCGAGCTTCCAGTTGGGGCAGATGTCAGTAGTAGCGTCGAGGAACTTAGCTGCAATCTGGTTGAGCATCTGGCCCTTGAAGGGGATGCCCTTGGGTAATACTACATCGAACGCAGAGATGCGGTCGGTGGCTACCATCACGAGCTTATCGCCCATGTTGTACACATCACGAACCTTGCCGTGATACACTCCCTGCTGACCGGGGAAGTTGAAGTCGGTTGCTGTTAATGCCATGTCGTTTAATTTTGAATTATGAATTTTGAATTATTTCTTTAATTAAGAGTTTCGGAGGACTCTGCATCAGTCACCCCTCTTCGGGAGGGGCTGGGGGAGGCTTCCTTTTCGTACGCCTCCACGATGCGTGTCACCAGTTTGTGGCGTACGATATCCTTCTTGTTGAGCTCTACGATGCCGATGCCCTTGATGCCGCGTAGTAGGTGCATGGCATGTGAGAGGCCACTGCGCACCGATGAGGGAAGGTC
>JAFYMV010000205.1 GCA_017548225.1 Bacteroidaceae bacterium
ACCACCTCGCGAGCCTTGATAATCTCTTCAGCCTTCATGATGGGGCGTACCTCCTGCTTCTCGCCATTGATATTCTGACGGATGATGCGCATCTCCTCCTCCAACTTGGGATAGTCGATGACCACCTTCAGCATGAAACGGTCCACCTGCGCTTCGGGCAGAGGATAGGTACCCTCCTGCTCAATGGGGTTCTGGGTAGCCAATACGAGGAAGGGCTCGGGCAAGTGGAAGGTATCCTTGCTCAATGTTACCTGACGCTCCTGCATGGCCTCGAGCAATGCACTCTGCACCTTTGCCGGAGCACGGTTAATCTCATCGGCCAATACGAAGTTGGCAAAGATAGGACCCTTCTTGGCCATGAAGGTCTCGTCCTTCTGGCTATAGATCATGGTACCCACCACATCGGCAGGAAGCAAGTCGGGGGTAAACTGTATGCGGCTATACTGTGCATCGATAAGTTGTGCCAGTGTCTTGATGGCCAATGTCTTTGCCAATCCGGGCACACCCTCGAGCAATACATGTCCATCGGCCAACAAACCGATGAGCAATGACTCTACCAAATGTTTCTGACCTACGATCACCTGGTCCATACCAGCTATCAAGTTAGTCACGAAGGCACTCTGCCTTTCAATCTTCTCATTCAATTCGCGGATATCAACTGTTCCTGCCATATATTTGAGTTTTTAAGTTTTTAGTCCAAAAGATGGTATTGTGCAATTTTTCAGCTTGCAGGTTGCAAAGTTAACAAATTATCATCAAATGACAAGTTTTGTTTCTCTCCATTTCAAACATTTTCATTATCTTTGTACATCCATCGCGATAAGTATAAATCGTGAACGAAAAATAGCA
Organism: Bacteroidaceae bacterium; assembly: GCA_017548225.1. Lineage (GTDB taxonomy): Bacteria > Bacteroidota > Bacteroidia > Bacteroidales > Bacteroidaceae > UBA1189. The sequence continues at coordinate 850 of JAFYMV010000205.1, forward strand.
TGGCAAAGCAAGAAGTTACCTACGACAGCATAATTAAGGAGATCAACTCGCGTCAGTTTGCACCGGTGTACTACCTCATGGGCGAGGAGCCTTACTACATAGACCGCATATCGGACTATATCGCCGAGAATGTGCTCACCGAAGAGGAGCGCGGATTCAACCAGATGGTGCTCTATGGTCAGGACACGGACATAGGCAACATTGTGGCTTCCGCCAAGCGATACCCAATGATGGCAGAGTACCAGGTAATCATCGTCAAGGAGGCCCAGGCACTGCGCAACATCGACGAGCTGACCTATTACCTGCAAAAGCCACAACCCACGACAGTACTCGTCTTCTGCCACAAGTATGGCACGCTGGACCGCCGCAAGAAGGTAGCTACGGAGATTGAGAAGGTAGGACGCATCTTCGAGTCAAAGAAACTCAAAGAGACCATGCTTCCCTCGTTCATCACCAACTATGTGCGAGCCAAAGGCACAGCCATCGACATGAAAGCAGCCAATATGATGACCGAGTGTGTGGGTGCCGACCTGAACAGACTGGCGAGCGAACTGGACAAACTCATCATCGCCAAGCCCAAGAACGACGAGCCCATCACCCCCGAACTCGTAGAGGAATGCGTAGGCATCAGCAAGGACTACAATGTATTTGAACTGAAGAATGCGCTCATGGTAAAGGATGTGGTAAAGGCCAACACCATTGCCAAGTACATGGAGAGCAACAAGAAGACCTTCCCCATGCAAATGGTGCTGCCCATGCTATTCAACTTCTATGCCAACCTGATGATGGCCTACTACGCTCCCGAGAAATCAGAGAGTGGCATTGCCGCCTACCTCGACCTGCGCTCTCCGTGGCAAGCTAAAGAATACATGACGGCCATGCCATACTACAACGCTTGGAAGGTGATGTACATTATCAGCGACATACGCAAGTACGACGCTCTGTCTAAAGGCTATGGAGCCAACGCCACCGACAAGGGACTGCTACTCGAATTGATATACCACATATTACATAAATAGGGTCGGCGTATGCGTATCCTTTGGCTCGACCTCAACTGCTCGTATGCACATAGCTCACTGGCATTGCCCGCGCTGCACGCCCAAGTGATGCACCGCACCGATGTGGAGTGGACAGTGGTGCGCACCACGACAAGCGAGACCATAGGCACAGCCGTTGACGCCATCTACGCCCATCGTCCCGATGTGATTGCCGCTACAGCATGGCTCTTCACCCACGAGCACCTACTCCATATCATCGCCCGCGCCAAGGCACTCCTACCCCAAGCCACCGTCATACTCGGCGGTCCCGAGTTCTTGGGTAACAACGAGCGCTACCTGCACCAGCACCCCGAGGTCGATTGCGTACTGCGCGGCGAAGGAGAAGAGAGCTTTGCCCATTGGCTCGACAAGTGGGATGCTCCGGAGAGATGGAATGACATCACAGGACTATGCTATATACATAACGGTACCTACCATGACAATGGACATGCGCGCGTGATGGACTTCGCCTCACTGCATACGCCCGAGGAGAGTACATTATTCACTTGGGGCAAACCCTTCGTACAAGTAGAGACCACACGCGGATGCTTCAATAGCTGCGCCTTCTGTGTCAGCGGCATGGGCGACCCCATACGCACCCTACCATTGGAGGACATACGCCGCCGGCTCGACCATATCCGCGAGCGAGGCATACGCGATGTGCGCGTCCTCGACCGCACCTTCAACTACCACCCGCGCCATGCCATCAAACTGCTACAGCTCTTTGCCGAGTATCACCCTCACCTGCGTTTCCACTTGGAGATACATCCCGCACTGCTACCCCAGAGTGTGCGCGAGGTGCTCACCGGCATGCCACACGGACTGCTACACCTCGAAGCAGGTATCCAGAGCCTACGCCAAGAGGTGCTCAACATGAGCACACGCAAGGGAGCTCTTGAGCAGGCCCTTGACGGACTGCGCTTCCTCTGCACATTGCCCAACCTTATCACGCATGCCGACCTCATCGCCGGACTTCCTCTCTACACGCTCGCACAAATCTACGAAGATATACACACCCTTGCCAGTTACCATGCCGGAGAGATACAGCTCGAGTCACTCAAGCTCCTCCCTGGCACTGCCATGCGCCACGATGCCGCCAAGCTCGGCATACGCTACTCTCCCCTACCACCCTATGAAGTATTGGAAACCGATGCCATCACCAGCATGGAACTGCAGGAGGCACGCCGTCTGTCGCGCCTGCTCGACGCATACTACAACACCGATGCATGGCAACACATCACCCGCACGCTCATGCTTGCCGATAGCGATTTCATACACCGCTTCCTACATCACCTCACCGTGCACAACTATATAGACCAGCCCATGAGCCTCGAACGCCGTGGCGAACTGCTATACCTCTTCTGTCGCGAACACTACCCCACCTATGCCACCGATGTCACCATAGCGTGGATCGAGGCAGGCATGTCGCTCAAGAAACGCCCCGCCGAAGGAGTACGCACCAAGCATGTGCAACCCTCCGACGCATGGACCATCGTGTATGGCACATACACCGAGAGCCTACGCCTCTGCTTCTTGCCTACCGACGATCAGGGACATGGCTATTGGTTTGGCTACGACAGCACTTCGCAATGCCCCACCCCGATATTTAAGGCCACAAGTCCTTCCCTTTAGGGGAGGATTTAGGAGAGGCCGTCAAACCTTCGGAGGCAATAGATCCGATTGTATATTGGTCATGCTGCCCCAAAGGTTGTAGCGTGCTTCGGGGTTTAGTTGTTCGAGAGTAGCCAGCACCTGTGCCATTCGACTACGGTTTGAGGCATGCTCGTAGGGACAATTCTTCTGTTGTTTCTTGTATTCGTGCAGTTCGGAAAGGCGCGTAATGTCACGCTCCTCAATGCGGCAGAGAGGGCGTATGATAGTCATGTCAAACTTATTCATCTTCAGTGCCGGAGGCATGGTAGAGAAAGCCCCTTGGAAAGTCATGTTCATGAGCAATGTCACCAGCACATCATCCTGGTGATGCCCGAGAGCAATCTTATTGCACCCCAGTCGTTTGGCCGTCTCGAAGAGCGTCTTACGGCGATTCCATGAGCAGAGGAAGCAGGGCGACTTACGGGTATCGGTACTCGCATCGAACGATGTCTCCACGATATGCATCTCCACACCGAGATTGTGGGCAAAGTCGGTAAGATACTGCGTGTCAGTCTGATAAGGGATATTGGTCATCACCACATGGGCGGCCACCACCGAGAATCGTGGCTTGAGCACGCGCGCCCTTGCAGCCATGAGTTCGAGCAATGCCAAAGAATCCTTGCCGCCCGATACAGCAATCAGTATACGGTCGCCCTCCTCAATA
>JAFYMV010000206.1 GCA_017548225.1 Bacteroidaceae bacterium
AATTGGTGATCGTTGACTACGCCAGCCTCCACCTGTCCGGGCCACCATGCGATGAAGGGCACGCGGATACCGCCTTCAGTGGTAGAGCGCTTGGTGCCGCGCAGCAGTTTCTCGGTATTGAAGTAGTCGGGGTCGGCACCACCCTCGGTGTGCGGGCCGTTGTCACTGGTGAAGATGACGAGTGTATTCTTGTCCAGTCCCTTGCGGCGCAAGAGGTCGAGCACCTCGCCCACATGCTTGTCGAGACGAGTTACCATAGCCGCAAACTGCTGGTGTCCTACATCAGTGGGGTTGTAGCGTGAGCCTGCATCGCCGCCGTAGGTCTTCTCTACGCAGAAAGCCCCCTGATAAGCCTTGAAGATAGAGTCTTCGGGCTGGGCCAGCTCGGCATGCGGCAAGGTATAGGTGAGCACGCCGAAGAAGGGTTTGTCGGGTGTCTGCTGGTCAATCCACTCCATCGCATGCTGATGTATGAGGTCGGCCGAGTAGTCGCGACGGTTCTTATAGTCAGCGCCATGCATTGCGTAGTTGATATTGTTTTCCAATATCTCGCGGCGCACCTCCGTGTCTCCTGCCTCACGGCTATAAGCATTGAGGAAGTTGGGATAGTACAGATGAGCCTGGAACTGACACATGTATCCGTAGTACTCGTCGATACCTCGCTTGTCGGGTGTAGACTCCGATCCCTCGTAGCCACCGGCCCACTTACCAAACATACCCGTAGCATAGCCGTTGTCCTTCATAATCTCGGGAAGGATGATATGTGCGGGATCGTAGGGTTCCTGTCCAGTCTGTTGGGGGTCTATGGTTTTACCATAGGTGATGCTGCCGATACGGTATTCCTTGTTGCCGCGCACCTTGGTGTGACCTGTATGTTGGCCTGTCATGAAACAAGCACGCGAGGGAGCACTCACAGGGCTACCCGCATAGGCTTGGGTGAAACGCATACCCTCCTGCGCCATACGATCAAGGTTGGGGGTGCTGATATACTCTTGTCCGTAGCAACCTACATCGGCATAGCCGAGGTCGTCGCACATAATATAGATGATGTTAGGGCGCTGCTCTTGTGCATGCAAACCGGGAACAGCTGCAAGGCCGCATCCGAGAAGCAGTAATTGTTTGTTGTCCATAGTCGTATTGTGTATTATGGTTATTTATTCAGGTAGATTTTCACATTCTTGTATCCGCTGGCTGTAGCTGCGCGCACAATATAGGTGCCCTGTGCTACCCCAGCCACTGACAATGTATTTCCACAGCCCTGTGCTACCAGAGCTGCATCAATGGTGTAGAGGCTCAATGAGTGCACTTCGCAGGTAGATGTTGCTACCAAATTGGTACCCTGTACACAGATATTCACTTGCTGTTCTACGTTGGATATAGAAGTCTCAACATTGTCGTTCGGGTCCGTATTGGCGGTAAAGTAAGCCTTGAGCTTCACATTGCGATCAACGGTGAAGGTGTACTCGGCATCGGTCGATACCACTACGCCCTCCTCGCGCCAGCATACGAAGGTAGCGTTGCCTCTCGGGGTAGCCTTGGCGGTGAGTGTAGTGCCGTAGGCGTAGCTGCCCGCCTTGTCAGAGAGTGTAGCGGTGCCGCGATCAAGGGCGTTGACGCTCACGCTCGCTGTGCGACCCTCTTGTGCATCCGTAGCAGTGATATGGAAATCATATACAAAGCCCTCTACATCATCTTCTGCAAGATCCAAGCCGTTGCTGTTGATGCGGATACGCATACGCATGGGTCCGTTGGCAGCATCTTCGGGCACAATCACGCTGGCAGTGCCTGCAGTGCCGTTGAGGGCGATGGGCGCAGTAGCCTCAAACACGCCGTCGGCATTCCAGTCAAAGTACGCATTGGCCTTCAGCTCGCTGTTAGCAGCAGCGCTCAATGTAAGGCTGATGTCAAATGCAGCCCCGCGCACCACTTGTCCGTAGTCGTGCGGATAGGGCACATGCCATGACTTGGGTTTGCTCTTTGCCTCATATACGATATGATCCAAAGCCCCTTCGCCACACACTTTGGCTGCAGTAAGGTAGATGCTACCCTCCATGCCGCAGGGATTGAAATAGAGGTTGATGGCCTTCGCCACAGCGGTGTGTTGCACCGGCTCGGGCTTCACATAGGTATCGGTAGTCTCCACCAGCTTCCAGTACGAGCCCACATTGTTCACGCCCGCTGTCCAGGTGATGATATAGTCCGAAGCACCGTCCTTGTTGAGTGCACGCGGACCCGCACTCTCGTTGCTATAGTTGGCGCAGTCGGTCGAACTGAAGTATCTGCATCCCGCATTCTCGCCACTTGTAGCAGCGGTAGTGCCCACATAGTACTCTACAGGAGTGGTTGATGTAGCCACGCGCGAAGCCGAAGAGGGATTCAGGTTACAGCTGCCGATATAGCGTCCTGTAGCCACGCTCTTGATGTAGTAGCAGTCAGTCTTGCCCGTGGGGATAAACTCCCAGAACTGCGCCTTGCCCGTATTCTTGGCAGCGATGGTAAGACTACCTCCACGATTCTCGGTGATGTGGTTGGTACCCGTGTTCTTCCACTGTATGTAGTACACCTTTCCTGCCAGCTCCGCCTCAGTATCAGGGGTGGGGTCGGGGGTAGGCTCTGGTTCAGGCTCAGGCTCTGGAGTAGGGTCGGTAGTCTCTGCCGATACGGTAGAGAGCGTTACTGACGACAGGCCGAAGAAGCAGCCCATGTTTTGCGAGCCCTTTGTGATGGTGAGCTTCAGTGTCAGCGCACCACCTGCAGTTGTAGCCTCCTGTGCGGCGATGTCCCACACCTTGTGTACATTGCCGCTTGTGCCCACGCTGGCAGCGATGTCGATATCGGCAAGCTTACCGAAGTTGACGCCACCCGCCGCAGCCTCCACATTCCACTGGCGCACCACATAGTCGGCATTCTCCTGGTAGTTGCTACCTCCGTTGAACGCATGGATGTCAAGACCGATATTATTAAAGGCAAAGCCCGCAGGCAGCCCATTCACTTGGAATGTCAGCTCTATGGTGGGCGATGTATTACCATTCACATCGGGGCATACGATAGCCGCAGTCACGGCATTGGATGTGCCCTTTAGGTTGTGCGAAACCGCCAGTGTAGCCGTAGCCCCACTGATAGCATTGCCAGCTCCGTCTACCACGCTGACAGCTACGCTCTCGGCATTCGTGCCAGTGCGATTAAACTGCAGGCGCACTACCTCCTCCGCAGCGAAAGAGGGCATGATGCTTGCCAAAGCAAGCAGAAATAGCGAAAATTTCTTCTTCATGATATTTCTTTTTTAATTCTAGGTGCAAATATACGAATAATTAAATAGAAAGCAAGCGTATAGCCCTCGCACAATGTTCCCTTGCAGATTTTTTTTTATAGTACAAACAGTTGCAGCATCTTCCATGTGGCAATCATGTGGCAGATGTCACCGAGGATGACAAAGAGGTGGAAGACGGAGTGTATGTAGGGAATCTTCTTGAAGCTGTAGAGCACCGCTCCGGTGATGTAGGCTATGCCTTCGCCTACAACCCATAGCACGATGGGGAGTCCGCAACTGTCATAGAAGGGTTTGAATGCGATGAGGATGGTGAGTCCCATGAGCACATAGCAGGTTGTCTCGAGGTAGCTCTGTGCCTTCATCTTACGGAAACTCAATGCGGTGCCTACGATGGCGCAGAGCCATACGAAACCGAATATCGTCCAGCCCCATATAGGAGCACCGCCGCTGGGCATGGCGATGAGGGTGAGCGGGGTGTAGCTACCTGCGATGTGCCAGTAGATGGCTGCGTGGTCAAGCTTGCGTGCCCATCTCTTGGTCCTCTCCCGAGTAGGGGGTATGGCGTGGTATACTACCGATGCGGCGTATGAGCTCGCCACGCCGAACAGGTATATGCCGAGGCTTAATGGCACCAACCATGAGCCGCTACCACTGCTCTGCACAAGGAAGAATATGCATACGGCAAGCGCCATGATGAGCCCTACGGCATGGGTGGCCGTGTTGACTATCTCTTCGGAGAAGGAGTAGGCGTTTCGTCTTTTCATATCGTTTAGGTTTTAGATTTTCATGTTGTTTTAGGTATTCGTGTTGTTTAGGCTTGAGGACCCGACTTTGGGGTGGTGTTCCCCTTCTTCTTTCCACCTCGGTGGGGCTTGCCGCCACGACGGTGCCCCTGTGCACTCTCCTGCTTGCCCTTGCCTCCGCGGTGCCCTCCTCGGCGTCCGCCGCGTCCACCTTTTCCGCGTCCGGCACTCTTCTTGGGGTTATATTCGGGTGCTTCGCCCAACTCCTCGGGAACGGGCAGTTTGTGCACCTCGCGACCGATGAATTCCTCGATAGCCGCAAAGCGGGATTGGTCGTCAACAGCCACAAAGGTGATGGCGCATCCCTCGGCACCAGCGCGGGCAGTACGCCCGATGCGGTGTACATAATCCTCGCAGTCGCGCGGAGCATCATAGTTGATGACAAGGCGTATGTCGTCAATGTCGATACCACGCGATACGATGTCGGTCGCCACGAGGATGTCGATGCGTCCGCTCTTGAACTCTCGCATCACCACATCGCGTTGCGCCTGGTCGAGGTCGCTATGCATCTCGCCCACATTGAGTTTCATGCGCTTGAAGGCTGCGGCAATCTCCTTCACCTTGGCCTTCTTTGACGAGAAGATGATGACGCGCTCGGGCTTGGTGTCGCGGAACAGGCTCTTGATGATACCGAGCTTCTGTGTCTCGTAGCAGATGTAGGCGGTTTGCACAATCTTCTCAGCGGGCTTGTTCACGGCAAGGCGTACTTCTACGGGATCGCGCAAGATGCTCGATGCGAGCTTTTGTATCTTGTCGGGCATGGTAGCCGAGAACATGATGGTCTGACGGTTCTCGGGCAGTTGCTTGGCAATCTGCATGATGTCATCGTAGAATCCCATGTCGAGCATGCGGTCGGCCTCATCAAGGATGAAGAACGATGTGCGCGACAGGTCCACATTGCCCAGCGAGATATGGCTGATGAGACGGCCTGGTGTAGCTATCACCACATCGGCGCCGAGCGATAGTCCTCTACGCTCCTGCTCATAGCGTATACCGTCGTTGCCGCCATATACGGCCACGCTGCTCACGGGTACATAGTAGGAGAATCCCTCCATGGCCTGGTCGATCTGCTGCGCCAGCTCGCGGGTGGGCGACATGATGACACAGTTGATGGCATCGTCAGGATATCCGCCATCGCTGATCATGCTCAAGATGGGGAGCAGGTAGGCGGCAGTCTTGCCCGTGCCCGTTTGCGCTACGCCGATGAGGTCGCGCCCCTCAAGCAGTGGAGGTATCGTATGTTCCTGAATGGGAGTACAGGTGGTAAAATTCATTGCATCGAGTGCATCAAGCACATCGTCATTGAGGTCGAGATCGTAAAAGTCCAATTGAGTTGTGAGTTATGAGTTATGGATTATGAATTAAATTCGCTTCATTTGTCTTGATCCCCTCCATATGAGAAGGGCTAGGGTGGGTCTCCTTCTATTATTTCGAAGCCCTCACATAGAGGTATATGCCGATAAGTAGGAATGTTATGTTAGGTATCCACACAGCCACTATCGGCGGGGTATTGCCATTGATGGCAAAGGTCGCCGAGATGGTTTGGAATACGATATAGCCAAAGCTCAAGGCGATGCCTATGCCCAGGTTGAGTCCCATGCCGCCCTTGACCTTCTTCACCGAGAGCGCCACACCGATGAGCGTGAGTATGAAGGCTGCAAACGAGGTCGCTATGCGCTTGTGATACTCAATTTCAAACTCCTTGATGTTGGCGATGCCGCGTCGTCGCTGCTTGTCGATATAGTGCTTCAGTTCGGGCGATGTGAGTGTCTCCTGCTGATTCTTCGAGATTAGCAGGTCGTAGGGCTCTATCCGTATGATTGTATCTTGCTGCAGTCCGCTAGTAATCACCTCGCACGAGTCGGTGAGGATACGATGCTGCCAGTTCTTGGCCTTCCAACGATTCGGATTCTCCTTATTGCCCATATACACCAAGGTGCGTGCGGTAAAGTGCGATTTCATGGAGTTACCCTCGAAGCGGTCGAGCGAGAATCGGTAAGCCGTGTTGTTGCTGCTCTCGAAGCGCTCGATGTAAGCTATCACATTGGGCTCTACCTCCATCTGTATGTTGCGTGCCGTCTCCACCTTTTTTTTCTTCTTGTAGGTATTCTCAAACTCCAGTCGCACCACATTTCCTTTGGGGATGACATAAGCCCCCAGCCCATAGGTGAGCAGGGCGATGAGTAGGGCAGAGAACATATAGGGCAGCATCAGTCGGTGCAGGCTCGTACCTGTAGAGAACATGGCGATGGTCTCGGAGTTCTCGGCCAGTTTTGAGGTGAAGAAGATGACCGCGATGAACACGAACAACGGGCTGAATAGGTTTGAGAAATAAGGGATAAAGTTCAGGTAGTAGTCAAAGATGATAGCTCGCCACGGAGCATTGTTGGCTACGAACTTGTCAATATGCTCATTGTAGTCGAACACTACAGCGATGGAGATAATCAGGGCTATGGAAAAGAAATAATGGCCCAGGAACTTCGCGATGATGTACCTGTCCAGTCGTCCAAAGAGTTTGCCTCTGAAATGCTTTTCCATCTAACCGTTTATATTGTCTATTCTACGAGCGCCGACAAAGGTACGAATAAACGAGCGAAAACATATCAAGCTTGCTTGAATATTTTTCACAACAAATGCCTTTAAAGCCCCTATGGAGGTGAGCAAATGATTTATATTTTTGGCCTGGCAAGGGGGAATCAATTAAAAATTGAAAATTAAACCAACATCACGGTTTTCGTTTTCATCATCGTTATCGTTAGGCTTTCCTCCTTGCCAGGCCAAAAATAAAACTATTTTCCTCGGTCAAAACGAACTTTTTTAACCGCACTTTTTGAGTCTCAAATCATAGCCTTGCATTTTGAAAAAACTCTTTGTCCATTTTTTCTACTGAAAGGCTCCTCCAGATTTATTGCAAGGCTCCATTTTGCGAGGTGAGAAAGGTTTTTATTTCAATGGTACAATAAGTCTATAGAGAGCAATAATTATTTTCTGTAATTATCGCACGAAAAATAACGAAAAAGGGTATTTTGTAATCTTAGAGATTGCAAAACACTCCTATTTTATGCCATTTCTGCCGCCACTGCCACTTAAATATACGATCTTATGTAGGAAAAAATAAATAATTATATACCTACACGCTACCTAATTAATTATTTTTATATACACATTTCCTCTATGAAAACTCGTGGCAGTTGTGGCGGGAATTTATTTACGCCCTCTTCAAAAGCGACTCGTTCTTAGAGAGTCCTCTCCTCCATAACTTCAGTGTCCTTTTTGAAATGAGTACTTAAAATAAAAATTGGGTAACCCATGGGTTACCCAATTGTAATGTTTAACTAATTGATAATCAGTATTGAGGGTCAATATTCTTCCTCATCGAAAAAGAAATCTTCCTTGCTGGGGTAGTCGGGCCAGAGGTCTTCGATGCTTTCGTATACATCGCCTTCATCCTCCATCTCCTGCAAGTTCTCAACCACCTCCATGGGGCATCCTGAACGGATGGCGTAGTCAAGAAGTTCCTCTTTGGTTGCGGGCCAGGGTGCATCCTCCAATTTTGATGCTAATTCAAGTGTCCAGTACATATTTTACTCTCCTATTATTTGATTATTTTTAACGGTTTTTTATTAATAAGGCTGCAAAAGTATAACATTTTTACTCAATTGCAATCATTCTGCCAATAAATTTCGTCTATCCCATCCATTTTGTTCAAGAAACGGGCGTAGACAAAAAAGAAATCGGACAGCCTGTTTACGAATGCCAGCATATCGGGGCATAGGGGGGCCTCATCGGTAAGGGCTGTGATGAGGCGTTCGGCTCTGCGGCATACGGTGCGGCATACATGACACTGGGCTGCCGATAGGCCTCCTCCAGGGAGAACAAAGGTGTGTAGTGCAGGCAGTTGGGCGTCGAGCTCGTCAATGTAGTTCTCTACCTGCTGCACATGGTTGCCCGTGAGGGTGCAGGGCGCTTCCTGCCCTTCGGTGCAGGGCATGGCCAGGTGGGTGCCCACATCGAACAGGCGCAACTGTATCCATCGCAGTCGGGCGGCCTCCTCACCATGCTTGGCGGCGAGCATGGCGGCGAGCAGGCCTACATGGGCACTCAACTCATCGATGGTGCCGTAGGCGTCGAGGCGAGGGCTGCATTTCTTTATGCGGCTGCCCCCGATAAGTGATGTGGTGCCGCTATCGCCACCGCGGGTGTATAGATGACTCTTTTTCATATCAGTTTCGTAGTTTTATCCAATAGGTCTCCTTATGTCGTGAACGGTCGAAGAAGATGAGGCCGAGCGAGCCGAGATCGTAGCATATACCTGTCGAATGGCTCTTCATCAGCCCGTTCCACCATGCGAGCTTCTCCTTGCTCTCGCGTATGCCTTCGATGACGAACAGGCTGTGGTCAGTGGCTTGCGGCAGGGCTGCATCTACCACCTCGCGGTAGTGGGGGGTGTGGGCTACATGGAGCATGCCGATAGGGCCTGATGTGTGTAGCGATTGACAAAAAAGTACCATTTCATCGCCTATTTTGAGTTCCATCTGCGGGTAGTGGGGCATCAGAGGCTGCATGGCTTCGCTGCAAAGGGACGATGAGGCTATGGACACCACCTGGGCGGTGGGGCATGCCATCGCCATGACAAGAGACGACAGGCCGCTACCTACCTCGATGACCCTGCTCGGGTGTACATGGTTGGTCAAGCGGAAGAGCAGCTTGCATACGGCCTCCGGGTAGCAGGGCAGGCAGGCGGCATATTGCTCGTGCAACTCCTTGAGCACGGCATAAGCGTAGTAGGGCGCCTTCTCGCGCAGCACATGCTGTACGAAATAGAAATCGTTGGGGCTTTGCACCCCATAGCCTGCAGAGTTGAGTCTGCGCCATATCCATCTGTTCTTCATCGCATCGGGTTGTTGTCTTTGGCAAAAGTAACAAAAATAGGTGAGTATACCCAAGCGAAACGAAAAAAGATGTACATTTGTGGAAAATATAAAAAGCTATTCCCTATGATGGACTGGAGAAAACTCATATCTGCCAAACGACTGGGCATGGAGGCATACCATAATGAGGGGGGTGATGACCGCTCGGATTTCTTGCGCGACTATGACCGCCTAATCTTCTCAGCTCCCTTCCGCCGTCTGCAGAACAAGACGCAGGTGTTCCCGCTGCCGGGCAGCATATTCGTGCATAACCGCCTCACGCATAGCCTCGAGGTGGCGTGCGTGGGCCGCTCGCTCGGCAATAGGGTGAGCCGCGCGCTGCTGAAGCGTCATCCCGAGCTGGGCGATTCGCTCGTTGGCGAGATTGGCAGCATCGTATCGGCTGCCTGCCTGGCCCACGACTTGGGCAACCCGCCCTTCGGACACTCGGGCGAGCGTGCCATCTCGGCCTATTTCACCGAAGGTAAGGGCCGCGAGCTACGCGAGCAACTGACCGAGACGGAATGGAATGATATCACCCACTTTGAGGGTAACGCTAATGCCTTCCGCCTCCTCACGCACCAGTTTAACGGGCGCCGTCGCGGTGGCTTTGCGCTCACCTATTCTACCCTGGCCTCTATTGTGAAATATCCCTATTCATCGTACTATGCCGGGGGAAAACCCAAGTTCGGATTCTTCCATACCGAAGCCGACACCTTCCGCGCCATAGCTGAGGAACTTGGACTTATTCGTTTGAGTGTCGAGGATGAGCCGCTCCGCTACTGTCGCCATCCGCTGGTATTCCTCGTAGAGGCTGCCGATGACATCTGCTATCAGATGATGGACATCGAGGATGCCTACAAGCTCAAGATACTTACCCGAGAGGAGACCATATCGCTCCTGTCACCCTTCATCGAGGAGCGTAAGCGGGGCCATCTTGCCGAGGTGCTCGACATGGTTACCGACCACAACGAGCAAATCGCTTACCTGCGTTCTAAGGTGATAGGCATCCTCATCGACGAGTGTGCCGATGCCTTCATGCAGCACGAGGAGGAGATACTCGCAGGCACCTTCTCCGAGCCGCTCATCAAGCATACGAGCGAGCGTTGCCGCCAAGCCTACAAACATTGCTCGGACCTGGCCGTGCAGAAGATCTACCGTTCGCGCGATGTGCTGGACATCGAGTTGGCGGGTTTCCGTATCATCAACACCCTTATCGAGCTGATGACCGATGCGGCCATACACCCCGATAATGCCTATTCGCGCCTGCTCATCAATAGGGTGAGCAGCCAGTACGACCTGCACGCTCCCACGCTATATGGCAAGATACAGGCCGTCTTTGACTACCTGTCGGGCATGACCGATGTGTTTGCCCTTGACCTCTACCGCAAGATAAACGGCAATAGTCTGCCTGCCGTGTAAGCCGATTTTGCGTGCAGAACGAAAAAGTGAGCGGCAAGTGTTGCAACATTGTCGATTATTTCATACCTTTGCACTCGCATTGAAGGAATTCGATGTCTAATTGAGGTCGCTCGAATGGTGGAATCGGTAGACACGAAGGACTTAAAATCCTTTGGCCAGTGATGGCTGTGCGGGTTCAAGTCCCGCTTCGAGTACCAAAGGAGACAAGTTGTCATTTTTGACGACTTGTCTTTTTCTTTTATCTTCGTAAGTTATTGAATCCAAATCAAATAAGAACATAAAATCATTCCTTGACAGAGGTTCAATATCATCATTTTCTTTGTCATAGATAATTCCGTTCAAAAACAGCATATCTTGGATTCGTTTTTTATTCCCCAAACTTGCTATCCTCCATAATCTCAATATATTATCCTTTACATCCATTCCATAATTGACATATTTTTCGAGGTTCAATATAGAACTATCAGCATCATCAAGTATGGCAAGAATTTCATCTCTTTCCGATTCCTTTTTAGCTATATTGCTCAAGCAGATTTCTTTGCCCTTTTCATCTCTTGCAACGGAATAATTATAGCGCATTATTTCAAGTTCTTTATTTATCTTTTCAAGGTTCGTACGAATCATTTTCATTTCCTTCATTCTACTTTCGTTGAG
>JAFYMV010000207.1 GCA_017548225.1 Bacteroidaceae bacterium
CATTGTTCTCTTTGGTCTGCACCCACAAACTATCAAAAGTAGGAAGCACAAGTAAAGCAATATCGTATTCTGAAGTGGTAAAGTTAACATCAAGGCTATCCTCTGCCATAAGTTCGTGCAGACGGATGCGTGATGAAGCCAATCGCTCGCGCTGCTTGAGACACTGGGCACTATCGGCGTTGAAGTCGACACGAGCCTGCAAAAGGTCGAGACGAGAGAGCGAGCCTATCATCCAACGCTCATAAACGATACGGAGGCGTTCGCGAGAGAGTTCTACGGCAGATACATAATTCTGCAATCGTTGGCGCTGCTGCACGAAGTTGTAGTACTCGGCTGCAAGCTCGGCCATATAGTCCTCGACAGCAAGACGGGTTTGAGTCGATGAGAGCAGACTCAACTCGCGCAGACGATCATAATTGGCTATGGTTTTGAAACCATCGAACAGTGTCCACGAAACATCAACACCAGCATCAATACCATCATCATAAACACCACGATTCTTGGTAACGGCACCCTCGCGTAAAGCCGTATTGTTACCATAAGCAGAGCCACTATATCCTGCCGAAAGACTTACTGAAGGGAGCAAACCGGCATTCTCCATCGTGGCACTATTGGCAGCCATCTGCTCTTCGTTGCGCACGATGCGGAGCGAGTAGTTCTTATTTAGCCCCTTCTCCAAGCACTCTTGCAAAGTCAGCGGACGAACATCTTTGGACGCTTGCAGAGTCTCGCTATGCAAGGTAGAGAGAATAGAGGTGGTATCGTTATTCTCAAAGGCAAGCGCGGGCACGGTAAATAATGCCGCCGCTACATATGTTAATAACTTTTTCATTGTTTTTCCTCCTGTTTTGATTGATCAGTAGAGATGTAACTATAGATGGCAGGCACCACATACATGGTCATGATAGTAGAGATGAGCATACCGCCCACTACGGCTGTACCCATAGCGATACGACCATTGGCACCCTCACCCGTTGCAAACATCAAGGGCAACAAGCCGAGCATAGTAGAGGTACTGGTCATGAGGATGGGGCGCAAGCGCTGCACCGAAGCTTCGCGAATGGCAGTCATCTTATCCTCACCATTCTTTTGGCGCTGGTTAGCAAACTCTACGATAAGAATACCATTCTTCGCCACAAGACCTACGAGCATAATCATACCAATCTCGGAATAGATGTTCATGGTCTGCTCGCCTACCATCATGAAGATGAGTGCACCGAAGATAGCCAAAGGAATGGTAATCATGATAATGATGGGGTCCTTGAAACTCTCAAACTGGGCAGCCAAGATAAGGTAGATGAGCAAGAGCGCCAAGCCGAAAGCGAAGAAGAGGCTTGATGAGCTCTCGCGGAACTCCTTAGACTCACCCGAAAGGGCGGTACGGAAGGTATCGTCGAGCACCTCGGCAGCAATCTTGTCCATCTCGTCAAGTCCATCACCGATAGTTTTACCTTCAGCCAAACCTGCCGAGATAGTAGCTGCCACGAAGCGATTATAGCGATAGAGTTTCGGCGGAGCAATACCCTCAACAAGTTCCACGAGGTTGTCCATCTGTATCATATCACCCGTAGCACTACGCATATAGATAGATTTCAAGTTGGCAGGTGCATTGCGTTGCTGACGATTGATCTCTCCCACAATCTCATACTGCTTACCATTGAGGTAGAGGTATCCCATACGCTGACCGCTCAAGCCATACTGCAAGGTCTGCGCAATATCGCGAGTATGCACACCCATAAGGTTAGCCTTCTCACGATTAATCTCGATGCGCACCTCAGGCTTGCTGAACTTGAGGTTTACATCAGCCATCTGGAAGGTGGGGTTCTCGTACACCTTAGCAAGGAACACAGGGAGCACCTCGGCCAACTTTTCAATGTCAGTGGCCTGCAATACATACTGCACGGGCATGCCACCACGACGGCCTCCGAAGGTAGATTGCTGCTGCACGAAGGCACGCGCACCGGTCTTCTTCTGCACTGCCTTAGAGAGTTTCTCAGCCACCTCCATCTGCGTGTAATCACGATCGGCGATATTGGGCAAGGTAATCTGAATGTTACCCGAACCACTTGACACGCGGGCAGTGATAAACTCGGCATCGGGCACGAGCGAGTCAGCCAAGTGGCTTATCTCCTCGGTATAGTCGCGCATATATTCATAGGTAACACCCTCAGGGCCCATGGTGCGGATAGTAATCTGCGAGCGGTCCTCGAGCGGAGCCATCTCAGCAGGCACCTTACCCCACATCCATACACAAGCAACGAGCGAAACGGTCATCACCACAAGAGCTATCAAGCGGTGGCGCAAGATGAATTTGAGCGAGCGCTCGTAGAAGTTATTGAGGCCCACGAAGAAGGGCTCGGTCTTGCGGTAGAACCATCCCTGCTCTTTGCGACGCTTGAGAATCTTGGTCGCAAGCATGGGAGTTACGGTAAGCGCAGCAAACGAAGAGATCACCACCGCACCGGCAATCACCAAAGCAAACTCACGGAACAGACGGCCCGTCATACCCTCCATGAACACGATGGGGAAGAACACCGCCAACAATGTGATAGTGGTAGAGATAACGGCAAAGAAGATTTCCTTAGCACCCTCAATACCTGCTGCACGGGGACGCATACCCTTCTCTATTCGTATATATATATTCTCCGTCATCACAATGGCATCATCGACCACCAATCCCACGGAAAGCACGATGGCAAGCATGGTAAGCACATTGATAGAGAAGCCCAGCAAGTACATGATGAAGAAAGCACCGATGAGCGATACGGGGATAACGATACAGGGAACAAGTGTTACACGCCAGTCGCGCAAGAAGAGGAAGATGATGATGATTACCAGCACGAAGGCCTCAATGACGGTATCCTTTACCTCAGCAATAGAGGCGCGGATGAAGCGAGTATTATCGAAGCTATACTTGTAGTTGACATCTTCAGGAAGGTCTTTCTTCATGATTTCCATGCGGTCGTACACCTCCTCGGCAATGTTGATGTGATTGGCACCGGGCTGGGGAATCACTACCACACCCACCATGGGCACACCATTCATCTTCATGTAGCTCTTGATATCGCGGGCACTGAGCTCGGCACGACCGATATCACTGAAACGCACGATGCGGCCATCGCGCTCCTTGATGACGAGGTTGTTAAACTCCTCTGTCGTATGCATCAATCCGAGCGTACGGATAGAGAGTTCTACGGTATTACCCTCAATACTACCCGAAGGCAACTCTACATTCTCTACATCGAGAGCGCTCTTCACATCCATCGGAGTGATACCATAACCCGACATCTTCACGGGGTCGAGCCAAAGGCGCATACAGTATTTCTTCTCACCCCAGATGCTCACGGCACTCACCTCGGGAATGGTCTGCAGCTGCTCCTTTACGGTGAGGTCGGCAATCTCACTAAGCTCAAGCAACGAACGCTTGTCGCTCTGGATAGCCACCATGAGGATAGGCGATGCATCGGCATCGGCCTTCGATACGGTGGGAGGGTCGCAGTCTCTCGGGAGAAAGCGCTGGGCACGCGACACCTTGTCGCGCACATCGTTGGCTGCAGTCTCAAGGTC
>JAFYMV010000208.1 GCA_017548225.1 Bacteroidaceae bacterium
ATCCACACAAGTATACCCCACATCGGATCAAGAGGCAACAATGTACTTGACTGCTATCTCGGGCACCAAATATGCCATCGGACAAGGGGTAGGACAATACCTCCACCTTGACGCAGGAAACAACATCGTTCGCTGGTGGGACAAAGATACCGATCCGTCACAGTGGCAGTTTGAGGAAGTAGCAGTATCACTCGAAGAGATTTCTTTGCAGCAAGCAGCCTTCCAGAAACTCTACGTTGAGTACATGGAAAAATTGGCATTGATGAAGAATGTAGAGGAGTACAACTCACAGCTATCCACCTTCTTCGCCGATGCAGCATGCACCGAACTACTTCCTACATACCAAGGTATGAGCGATGAGGCACTGCGTACAGCTATGAGCGGTCTCCCTACCCCCTTCCAGGATATGGCTGTAAAAATCAAGAATCAAGCATGGGGACATCGTGAGCAGGAGTTCCGCATACGAAACTACAAAGCCTATAGCGATGCAGACTATTGGGCAGAGAAACTCTACACCAAAAAGTATAGCCGCATCAACAACCCCACAGGTATTTATGGTAAGGCGGGCGATGTACTCTATATCTTCGTTGACAATGAGATTCCTGAAGGAACGACTTTACAGGCCGAAGTGATTTGCGGTTCAGCCATCCAAGGCACAGCCTACGACCTGAAAACCGGACTCAATATGGTGCCCACCCCGAAGGATTACTCCAATATCTTCATCCAATATGTCGGAGCAACCTCTTTAGAAAGCGAAACACTGATTACCGACTATCCCGAATTGAAAATCCATATCGAAGAGGGTGAGGTTAACGGTTTCTGGAACAAGGAAGAGCATGATGACGAGGACTGGGTGGACATGATGACCAATATGGCCTCTGCCGATATGTTCCAAGTAAAGGGCGAGCGCATAATGTTCCACATGAGTAAGTATTACATGAAAATGTACTGCCCCAATACAATCTCTGATGCTATTGGTTGGTGGGATGACATGACTCGCTGGCAGCAAGACTTGCTCGGTATTGAAGATGTGCGTCTTAAGAAGTTCAACAATCTCGGCTGCGCCATCTCGCTGACCTCTGGTTATCAGTCTGCTACACACTACCGCACCCAGTATCTCGACTCATACATAGGCAATTTGCTGCCGTATGAGAACATGATGAGTAATGCCGACAACTGCTGGGGCCCTGCTCATGAGAATGGACATGTGCATCAAGCCGCTATTCAATCTGTGGGAACATCAGAGGTTACCAACAATTTGTTCTCTAACCTCACCCTTTTCAAATTGGGTCGTTACACCTCGCGCGGTAGCAGCAATGATGTTATCTTTACCGACTATGGCAAACACACTCCCTACATTCTGCGCGATGGAGCTACTACCATGCGCCTATTCTGGCAACTCTACCTGTATTTCCATGAGGTCAAAGGCGACACCACCTTCTACCCTCGTGTATTCCAGGCTATGCGTGCTACTCCAATGAAAGCTCGTGACCCGAAATATTATGCCAACTATGTGTACGGTAACGAAGACCTTTTAATCTTTGCCAAGGTTTGTTGCGATGTAGCGCAGATGGACCTCTCGGAATTCTTCCGTTTATGGGGATACCTCGAGCTTACTGACAAGCAGCATATTGGCGACTACGGTGATTTCTACCTCACTACACGAGAGAGCGATGTAGAGGAGTTCCTCGCCCATGCCTCACAATATCCTAAAGCACCCTCAATAGTCTTTATCGAAGACCGCGTGAAAGCCGAGCCCCGTACCGATGGTGTTGAGGGCAATAAAATGCATCATGGAACTGCCATCCGTGTAGGAGAAGCAGGTGATGTTGGCCATTACACAGATTTCAAGAATACAGGTGTAAAAGCTGAAGGATATATCTACGATAAGGATGGAACATCTATTACCATCAGTGATGGCACAGGTGCTGTGGGATTCAAAGTATATGACAAGGAAAACAATTCGTTGTTATACGCTTCAAACCGACTGAAGTTCAATATTCCTCGTGAATATTCAATGAGCGATATCCTTATTGTTGCTGCTCAAGCCGATGGTACAGATGTTCCCGTGAAGAGCATTGCCGAAGGAGGTAGCGAAGAACAACAATTAGCTCTACTGAACGAGACACTCACATTGGCTAAGGCTTATGCTGAAAAAAACGATGATACAGGCACAAAGGTAGGATACTTCAAATCTGATTCCATAGTTGAATTTAATGAACTTATCAATAAAGTTGAATCCATAATTCAAAATAGCGACCAATCCGAAAAGACCTATGGTGAATGGGCGATGCAACTTAATTCGACAATGACGTCACTGTATCGGAATCAAGATGCACGCGTAGCAATAATTCCCAATAGTTTCTACTCTTTAGCAGTAAGCAACAAGCCTAACCAATACATAAACAATGCCAATGCTGGACTTAGAACCTCAGAAAGCCAATTGGAAGAGACACCAGAAAACATGCAGTGGAAAATTGTTGAAGGCAACAACAATACCTATTATCTACAGCACCGCACATCTAAAAACTACATTACATTAGCAACAAGCGGAAAGCGCGTCAAAGCCGAATCAAGCGATATCTCAGATGCTGTTGCCTTCATCTTTGTATCCGATGCTCCAGGGGAGTTCTTCATCCAATGCGCCGATGACGAAACGATTCGCCTATACAACTACGGACAAAACAATCAGGTATATGCAGGAAACCAAACAGGAGCAAATGCAAAGTGGACAATATTGTTGAAGGATGACATGCTGACATTGCCCGAC
>JAFYMV010000031.1 GCA_017548225.1 Bacteroidaceae bacterium
GACTTTCTGCCTGGTGCCATCAGTGGCATGAAGGCCGTGAGCACACTGGGCTACGAACTGGTGATGTGCAGCAACCAGGACGGACTGGGTACTGCGAGTTTTCCCATGGAGGATTTCCTTCCTCCGCAGGAGATGATGCTCAAGGTGCTCGCCTCTGAGGGGGTGCGATTTGATGATATTCTCATTGATCCTACCATGCCCGAAGAGAATGCGCCCACGCGCAAGCCGGGCATCGGCATGTTTGGCAAGTACCTCATGGGCGACTATAACCTGGCAGAGAGCTTTGTCATCGGCGACCGCCTTACTGATGTGATGTTGGCCAAGAATCTTGGTGCGCGTGCTATCTTGTTGCAGAACCCCGAGAAGGGGATGCCCGCCCTTGCCGAGAAGGGGCTCACCGAGGTGTGTGCCCTCTGCACCACTTCGTGGAGCGAGGTGGCAGAGTATCTGCGCCGCACCACACGCGTGGCTACTGTGGAGCGCAATACCCGCGAGACACAGATCAGCGTCACCGTAGACCTTGACGGACGCATGCCCTCGCACATCGATACGGGACTGAAGTTCTTCGACCATATGCTGGACCAGATTGCCCATCACGGAGGTCTCTCGCTGCAGGTGCAGTGCAAGGGCGATCTTGAGGTGGACGAGCACCATACGATGGAGGATGTGGCTATCGCCTTGGGTGACACGCTGCGCGAGGCATTGGGCGACAAGCGTGGTATCGAGCGCTATGGCTTTGCCCTGCCTATGGACGAGTGCAAGGCGTTGGTGCTGCTCGATCTCGGTGGCCGCATCGACTTTGATTGGGATGTGACCTTTACCCGCGAGTATGTGGGCGACACACCTACCGAGATGTTCCGTCATTTCTTCTATTCGCTATGCGCAGCCTTGCGATGCAACCTGCACATCAGCGCGCGTGGCGAGAACAACCACCACCTCATCGAGGGCATCTTCAAGGCCTTTGCCCGCAGCTTGCGCACGGCCATACACCGCCAACCCTTCAACTACGACCTTCCCAGTAGCAAGGGAGTGCTTTGATGGGGGAGAGTGATCAGTCATGAACAATGAGGTGGAGCGAGTCTCCACCTCATTTCTTTTTTAGTGCTGGTCGGGATAGGCTATGAATACCAGGTACTCCCCTTCGGCCTCGATGGTGAAGGTGTCTCCTGTGGTGCGGTTGAGCGTGCCTTGCCACCAGGTGGTGAAGTCGTAGATGGGGTAGGCGAGTCCTGCCGATTGGAGTCCCTTGCCTGTGAAATTGAATATTGATACCTGTTGTCCGGGCTGGCAAGGGAAGGTGCGTGTGCCTACACAGGGGATGAACACTCCGTAGTCGGTGTAGCTGCGTACCTCGATACCCATGCGCATATACTCCATCAGTAGGCTGATGTTACCTATGGTATGGTCCTCGCGTTTGCCCGTAGCGCCCACGATGGCGATGCGCTTCATGCCCAGCGCGTGGAGGTGTTGCACCGCTTTGGTTTGGTCGTTGGTCTCTTGGTCGGGGTTATGGTGTATGAGTGAGGCATAGCGCTCACGGTACTCATCGCATAGCGAGTCGCCGTCGCCAATGATGATGTCGGGCAGATGGCCTTTGGTGATGTATTCGTTGGCACCACCATCGCAGCAAGCCACATAGGGCGCTTCGTGCAGCAGTTGTAGGGGGAGTGGCTTTGTAGGGTAGTCACCATTGGCAAGTATTACGGCTTCAATCTTATCCATAGCTCTTAATTATCTTTTTCCAGTTTATCCAGCCGAATACGGCCACGACGGCATATAGGGCATATAGCGCTGCGGTGAAATATAGTTCCTTATATATGTATAATCCCACGCACACGACATCTACCGCCATCCATGTCCACCACTGTTCCAGATACTTGCGGGCGAGCATCCACATGCCGATAATGCTGAGTGCCGTGGTGAAGGCATCGCACCAGGGCACATCGCTGTCGGTGTGGTTGATTAGAATCCAGGCAATGGCAATGAACGCTACGACAAATACTGCCAATGCCTTCAAGCCGTTGCGTAAGGGGATATGCGTGATGGGGAGCTCTTGTTGCTCATGGGTGGTATTTCCATACTTCCATACTGCCCATCCGTAGATGGCTGCAAAGAGGTAATAGATGTTGATGCCAAAGTCGGCATAGAGTCCAGCATCGTAGTATACGAAAAGGTAGATGGCAGGCATGACGATGCTTGCTGCCCACAGGTAGATGCTTGCCCGGTATTCGAGCCAGAGGTATATCAACCCTACGATAGTGCCGATGATTTCTAATGCCATACGCTTCTTCTGTTGTTATTCGATGAGGAAATAATAGTCTTCGTCATCTCTGAGTCCTGATAAAGTCTCCATACAACCGGCATAGTAGGTGTCCTTATAATCTCTCAACACACCTTTAACGGTGAGCATTCGATGCAAGTTCTGCGGATTGTCTGTGAGGTTTATGCGTTGGCGTAGCGTAGTCTCTGCAGGCAACTCCACGATGATGATTTCGTTTGTCTCTTGAGTGTTATCGGCAAGTACAATGTTGTTTCTTGCTCGGGTAGAGATTTGTTCCTCACTAGGGTTGAAGCAGATGGAGCTTCCATTGTAATACCCTACGATGTATCCCTTGATATAGGGCTGCTTCCCTTTATTCTGTAGTGTTATGGCTTCGGTGATGCTCACCGTGTCATTTCGTGTAGCATCAGGGTCAGAGGGTATGTTGGGCGTATCTGAATCGTCCGGATTGTCCGGTATTTCCGGGGAGTCAGGACTGTCCGGATAATCTGGGGAGTCCGTAGTATCCGTGAAGATATAATCTGCGATATTTCGTATGCCCGGTACATCGTAGTAGAGTGTGATGTTGCCTAGTATGAGCACCTTGCGGTGATAGTTCTGTGGCGTGTCGTAGAGGTTGAGTTCGTCGCGTTCGGCAGAGTTGTTGGGTAGCTCTACGGGCATGCAACGCAGGTAATCATTCTCATTCCCAGAAGGGAAGGTGTCGGCAAGTAGGATGTTTGACGCTGTGGTAGCCTTTTGCGTGTAGTTACATCCATTCTTCATGGAGCCTTTGACGCAGCCCACGATATATCCCTCTATCCATACCTCTTTGCCGCGCCCCAATGTCTGCGCCTCGGCAATGGAGTAGGGCGATGCATAGGTGCCTTCGTGGACGATGGCTACCGAGTCTTGCGAAGGTATGTTATCGGATGTCGTACCGCTCTGCCCGGTGTGCGTAGGGGTGTCGTCGGGTTCCCCCAAAATGACAGGGCCCGTGCATGCTGTCAGCCAAATGGCGCAGCCCAATAGGAGTGATATGCCAAACGAACATTTCATAATGGCCGCGAAGTAACAAATTATTTGCTTGAATTGCAAATTCGGGCATTGATTTGTGCCGATAGTATTAGGTAATAAAGAAAATAAGTTATAAATTTGCAGCGGAATATATTATGTGTAACCATATAAATTTTTAAGTAACAATGATTAGCTACAAAGAATTGGGTCTTGTAAACACCAAGGAGATGTTTGCAAAGGCAATGGAAGGCGGCTACGCTATCCCCGCGTTCAACTTCAACAACATGGAGCAGCTCCAGGCTATCGTACAGGCAGCCGTTGAGACAAAGTCTCCCGTTATCCTTCAGGTTTCTAAGGGTGCTCGTCAATACGCTAACCAGACTCTTCTCCGCTACATGGCTGAGGGTGCTGTAGAGTATGCAAAGGAGCTCGGTTGCGAAAAGCCTGAGATTGTGCTTCACCTCGACCACGGTGATAGCTTCGAGACATGTAAGTCTTGCATCGACATGGGCTTCTCTTCAGTAATGATCGACGGTTCACACCTCCCCTACGACGAGAATGTTGCTCTCACCAAGAAGGTTGTTGAGTATGCACACCAGTTCGGCGTAACTGTTGAGGGTGAGCTTGGTATCCTCGCAGGTGTTGAGGACGATGTAGTTGCTGAGCACCACACTTACACACGCCCTGAGGAGGTTGTTGACTTCGTGACAAAGACTGGTTGCGACAGCTTGGCTATCTCTATCGGTACTTCACACGGTGCTAACAAGTTTAAGCCCGAGCAGTGCACACGCAACGAGAAGGGTATCCTCGTTCCTCCCCCCTTGGCATTCGATGTACTCGAGGGTTGCATGAAGGAGCTCCCCGGCTTCCCCATCGTGCTCCACGGTTCTTCTTCAGTTCCCCAGGAAGAGGTTGAGACCATCAACAAGTATGGTGGTGCTTTGAAGGATGCTATCGGTATCCCCGAAGAGGAGTTGCGTAAGGCTGCTTCATTGGCAGTTTGCAAGATCAACATCGACTCTGATAGCCGTCTCGCTATGACTGCTGCTATCCGTGAGGTGTTTGCAACAAAGCCCGCTGAGTTCGACCCCCGTAAGTACCTCGGTCCCGCTCGCGAGAACATGAAGAAGCAGTACATCCACAAGATTGTGAATGTGCTTGGTTCTGACAACAAGCTTGCTTAATTCTTACGAAAGCAATAGAACGAAGAAAGATGCATCCGCAGATGCATCTTTCTTTATTTATATAGGTATCTCTTTCTTTATATAGCTATCAATTCTTGGTTGCCGGGATGGCTACTGTGGGGAGGTCTCTTCCTGGAAGTCTACGCTGAAGTAGTCCTCCAGTTCTTGCTCTGCCGTGTGGGCAGCATTGTCGATATCGCGGATGATAACTCCATTCTCCAACAGGGCGATGCGCTTGCACACATCGGATGTGTGGTTCAGGTTGTGGCTCGATACGAGAATTGTAGCGCCAGTCTCCCTGTTGTACTCTGCCAATAGGTGCTTGATGATTGATTGTGATGAGGGGTCAAGGAAGTTGAACGGCTCGTCCAGGATGAGCAGTGAGGGGTGGTGCAGCATGGCTCCGATGATGCCAATCTTTTGTTTATTGCCGCGCGAAAAGTCGCGTATGAGCTTCTTTTGTCCTAATACCTCACTGCTCATGAAGCGGGCGAAGGGGGCGAGGCGTGCATCTACCTCCTCCTTTTTCAGCCCATAGGCGCGCCCGAGAAAATAGAAATACTCTTCGGGGGTGAGATAATCAATCAGAAAGCTGTCGTCGATGAACGCTCCGGTATGTCGTTTCCACTCCTCGCTCTTTGATACATCGATGTCGTCCATGTATACCTTGCCTTCATCGGCTTGCAGCAGGTCGAGGATAAGGCGGAAAAGGGTAGTCTTGCCCGCTCCATTGTTGCCGACAAGTCCCAGCAGAGTACCTTGAGCAATGGTGTAATCGGTTATGTTGACGGCGACTTTCTCGCCAAATCGTTTGGTCAGGTTACTGATAGTAAGCATGTGGGTGAATTGAAAATTGAAGATTAAAAATTGATTTCGGGATTAATTGTTCATGATTGATGAGCGGAATCCCTCCATGTTCTCGTAACGGCGTTTCATAAACCGTTGGTATATGTTGCGTAGCCATAGCGGGTGGGTCAGCGTAAAGGCAAGCCCAATGCCGAGAATGATGAGCAGGGCGGTAGTCTCGTTGAATAGGGCAATGAGTGGGCGTATCACGATGACAGGGCCAAAGAAACCGGCCATGATAATCATACTCTGGAAGAAGGTGCCCCCACTGTTCTTGCCCGTAACCTTTGTGTTGAGGTTCAGTGTGAGCTTGTTGTATACAGCCAGCTGCATCAATATCCAGAAGGTGAAACCGCTGGCCAGGAAGAAGCAGGCGAGAGCGCTCAATAGGGTCAGTTTGTCCTTGACGATGGGGATAATCATGATGGCGAGCGGGAGCAGCAGTAGTATGCACTGCACATAGTACTTGGCACGCAAGAGGTTGAGGATAGACTCCTTGCGACTCATCAGTCCGTCAAGGTAGTTGCCCTCGTAGCTCATCGTTTGGCTGAGCACCAGCACGCCCAGCACGGAGAAATTGTATACCGTTACGAAGTAGCGCATGAAGGTGCCATCGTACACATCTGTGAAGGCCAGTGCGGCGCTAAACATAAGCATGATGGATAGGCCCATGAAGAACTGCGTGCGGGGTACTTTGTTGCGTGTGAGCAGTTTAATCTCAAGGCGCATATATTCGCCCACCTCGCCGAAGCGATCGAGGAATTTATATTCGGCCACCTTCTTGAGCTTCTTCACCACTTCGGTCTTCGATAGCTCTTTATATACTACCCGCTTCTGCACGATGTGGCATAGCTCAAACATTCCTCCGATGGCAACGATGAGGCCCAAGTATACGGGCCATTCCCATTGGAAGAAACCTTCGCCGAGCTCCATGCAGAGGTTGCCGATGTAGTTGGTCTCGGGCACCAGCAGTCCCACGAGCAGCGAGGCATACACGACGATGGGTACGAGCACATAGAGTATGTTCTGATTCATCAGCGTACGGCACAGCACATACCAGTAGTTGTTGAGCAGCATCAGCAGCCAGTAGCCTACCAGGAAGCCCAATACGCCCATCAACCCGAAGTAGCGGAATATCGTGCCGAATCCGAACGGTACGAGCATAAACATCCAGATAAGGTTGTATCCGCTCAATCCATTCAGGATGAGGTAGCTGCGCAGTACACGGTTCTTGCCTATGGGGAGCAGCACAAAGGGTTTTATCTCTTGCACCGGCAGTTTGCTTATGGTAAATCGCATGAGGAAATCGGCCATCAGCAGGTAGAGCATACCTTTATTGAGTATGTGGTAAGGCTCCATGCTGGGGAATATCTCTCTGAACAGGCCAATGAATAGTACGCCGAACATGATAAGGTATACCGCGCCCAGTGCAAGGCTGAAGCCGATGAGGTACTTGGCAAACCTGTTTTGTTCGTACATGGGGTGGCGTTTGCCCGCTATCTTGCGCAGTCGGCGCAGCTCGCCGATGAGGTGGAAGATTGATGCCATTAGGTATGTTTCTATATTTATAGGCAAAGATAGACAAACGAGCGAGAAATACGAAGCTTGCTTGAATATTTTTCTATAGCAAGGGCTTTTTATGATATAAAAGTTCGAAGAATGATATTTTTTGATAAAAATGTGTGAAAGTCAAGAAAAAAAATTGTAAGTTTGTGCCACATTATGTAACCAACTTAAAATAAACCAAAAAAACTACTGAAGTATGAAACCTACATTATTTGTATTGGCAGCTGGTATGGGTAGCCGTTATGGTGGCTTGAAGCAGCTCGACGGTCTGGGCCCCAATGGCGAGACTATCATGGACTATTCAATCTTCGACGCTATCCGTGGCGGATTCGGTAAGATTGTATTCGTTATCCGTAGAGATTTCGAGCAGGATTTCCGCGATAAGGTATTGAGCAAGTATGAGGGTCATATCCCCACAGAGCTTGTATTCCAGGCTATTGACGACCTCCCCGCAGGCTTTACTTGCCCCGCTGACCGTGCTAAACCTTGGGGTACCAACCACGCTGTGCTCATGGGTAAGGATGTTATCAAGGAGCCCTTCGCAGTGATCAATGCTGACGACTTCTACAGCCGCGACGCGTTTGCCGTTATGGGTAAGTGGCTCAACGAGCTTCCCGAAGGCA
>JAFYMV010000209.1 GCA_017548225.1 Bacteroidaceae bacterium
ACTAGGTCCCATTTCTATACTGTTGAGATAGACCTCAAGTATACGCTCTTTGGGCCATAGACATTCGATGAGGAAAGTGTAATAGGTCTCAACAGCCTTGCGAGCCCAAGTAGAGCTACAGAAAGTAAATACATTCTTTGCAGTCTGCTGGCTAATGGTGCTACCTCCTCTTTTTCGTTTTCCAGACTTGCGTTCCTCGACAGCGCTACTTATTGCTTTCCAATCAAAGCCGTGATGCTGATAGAACAATTGGTCTTCAGAGGCAATAACTGCATTTGCCAGATGGGGAGACATCTCCTCTATTGGCACCCAATGGTGATGAAAGGTGGTAGATTCACCCTTGATGGCTGCACCTAAAGCTCTACTTATCATCAATGGAGTTACAGGTACGGACACATAGCGAAACAACATTACACTACCTATACTGTATAGGAAGAGTGCAATAATAATGCGAAATAGGAATCGAGGTAGACGCTTCACTCTAACTCTTCATTCAGATGATTCCTTGATTGGCAAGTTCTTCGGCCACAAGTTCAAGTTCGGCATACCAATCCTCACCGAAGCGGCGGATGAGAGGTTCTTTCAAGAACTTGTAAATGGGGAGATTTTCTTTTTGCCCTTTAAGGACGGCCATCTTGCACACATCCCAACGATTGTAGTTGAGAGCGCGGTAGGGACCATATTCGCCTACACGAATGGGATACAAGTGACAAGATATGGGTTTGTAGAAGGAAACGCGACCTTGGCGATAGGCACGCTCAATGGCACAGTAGCAGCATCCACGCTCGTCGTAACAGGTAAACACACAATCCTTGCCATTGACGATAGAGGTAACGAGTTCACCACTGGGGTCGTGATATGAGATCCCTTGACGCTCAATGACTTCGCGTGCTTCGGGCAGCAATTCATCCCAGATTTCAGGAAGCAGAGCTTCTACCTCTTTTACTTCATCGGGAGTAATGGGCGCACCAGCATCGCCCTCGATACAACAAGCACCATTACAACCCTCAAGGTCGCACAAAAATTTCTCTTTGAATATGTCGAATGATACGACTACACCGTTGACTTCTACCATTTTCTTTAAAATTAGGAGTTAGAAATTAAGAATTAGGAATTAAGAATCTCCTCCGCTATGTGTGTTTATTCGGAGAAAACTCCCAATTCCTAACTCCTAATTCCTAATTGACTTAAATAAGCTGCTTACCAGTCATCTCTGCCGGTACGGGCAAGCCCATAATCTTCAGTACCGAAGGAGCTACATCTGCGAGGATACCATCAGCAGGCTGTACATCCTTGTTCTCGGTAACATATACGAAGGGCACGGGATTGAGCGAGTGAGCAGTGTTGGGCGAACCGTCAGCGTTCACTGCATTATCAGCATTACCATGGTCAGCAATGATGATAGCCTCGTAGCCAGTCTCCTTAGCAGCCTCGATAACATCCTTCACACACTCGTCAACGGCCTTAACGGCAGTCTCAATAGCGCTATATACGCCAGTGTGACCTACCATGTCGCCATTAGCAAAGTTTACTACAATGAGATCGTATTTGTCTTCGCGGATAGCCTCAACAAGCTTAGTGCGTACCTCGTAAGCACTCATCTCGGGCTGGAGGTCATAAGTAGCCACCTTGGGTGAAGGTACGAGGATGCGATCTTCACCATCGTACGGAGTCTCGCGACCACCATTGAGGAAGAAGGTTACATGAGCATACTTCTCTGTTTCTGCAATGTGGAGCTGCTTGAGACCCTTTGATGCGACATATTCACCGAGGGTATTCTCTACATTCTCCTTGTCGAAAAGGATGTGTACGCCCTTGAATGATGCATCGTACGGAGTCATGCAGTAGTACTGCAAGCCGGGGATGGTGTGCATGCCAGCCTCAGGCATATCTTGCTGTGTGAGCACTACGGTGAGCTCCTTGGCACGGTCGTTACGATAGTTAAAGAAGATGACTACATCGCCCTCCTTAATAGTGCCGTCGTAGTTGCTATTTACGATGGGGAGAATGAACTCGTCAGTTACACCCTCTGCATATGATTCCTCTACAGCCTTTACCATGTCGGTAGCCTTCTTGCCTTCGCCATTCACGAGGAGATCATAAGCCACCTTCACGCGCTCCCAACGCTTGTCACGGTCCATAGCATAGTAACGGCCGATGATAGAAGCAATCTTGGCATTGTGCTCTACGAGCTGGCCGATGAAGCCTGCGCCGCTCTTGGGATCAGTATCACGACCATCCATGAAGCAGTGCACATAAGTATTCTCGATACCATACTCACCTGCAATATCGATGAGTTTGAAGAGATGATCGAGTGAACTGTGTACACCACCGTCAGAGGTGAGACCCATGAGGTGGAGGTTCTTACCATTCTCCTTTGCGTAGCTATAAGCAGCTACAATCTCTTTATTTTGCATGATGCTATTATCAGCACAAGCACGGTTAATCTTCACAAGGTCCTGATATACTACGCGACCTGCACCGATATTGAGGTGACCTACCTCAGAGTTACCCATCTGTCCGTCGGGAAGACCAACATTCTCACCGCTAGCCTGAAGCTGTGAGTGAGGGTAAGTACTCATCAGATAGTCCCAATAGGGAGTGGGAGTGTTGAAGATAACATCACCCTTACCTTGGTTGCCGAAACCCCAACCGTCCAAAATCATCAATAAAGCTTTCTTTGACATACGATTTAGTGTATTAAATGGTTTATATTGTTCTTAGTTTCACTCAATTTCTTTGCATTGAAACTGAAGTATCACTGTAGTGACACTCTAGTATCACTATAGAGAAACTGCGGTATCAATGCACTGATACTAAGCTCATGTAGGAACATTTGTATCAATCCAACGACAAAATTACACAAAATAATAATAACTACTATGTTAATTACAAATTATTTACTATTTCCCATATCTTGATTTCTTATTATTTATAGAATAGCCATTCTTCCATCTATATCTATTCGAACGACAAATAAGGGCTGAGCCGAGCAATGTCGACATCGGTAAACTCATCCAGAAAGAGCAGTTGGCGCATAGAACGAATATTCCCCTCACGCTTGCGAAGTTCTATGATAGCTTTAGCCTGATAGAATGTGAGATAGGGATGATTTCGAAGTTGA
>JAFYMV010000210.1 GCA_017548225.1 Bacteroidaceae bacterium
ATCGATGAGTTCGCTCGCCCGTTTCACCATACGAAAGGCAGCTTCAACAACACTCGAAGCCTGCCCCACGAAAGTAATCACCGTACGGTTGGCAGCCTCACCGCGGTCAATATGCAATACGCGAACGCCATCGACCGAGCGTATGGCATCGGCGATGGCGTTGATGGTTTCGATGTTGCGCCCCTCACTGAAGTTGGGAACACACTCTATGAATTGATAATTGACAATTGATAATTGACAGTTATCAGCTTCCGTCTGGTGTCTGTTGTCCGTTGTCTGTTGACTATTAGAAATCATATTTCAGCATTACGCAGACACGATTGTTTGCCACCCAGTGAGTATTCGTTACTGTACCATTGGGCTGATAGGTTCCATAAGCCGCAGCTGTGTGCTCATACTCAAGACCAATCTGCATGTTCTGCACCTTATAGGTCACGATGGGAGAGAAACGATAGGCTTGATCCATACCGGTATTGTTACGCACTACCAAGCTTGTAAAATCCTCGCCAGCTGAACCAAAGTTCTTGAGCCAGCCTGCAAAGAAGCCATAGCGAAGTTTCTTTCCATACATCATGGTAATCCATGCCGAACCAAGCTGCATTGACTCGTAGTTGTTTACTCCATTGTCAAAAGTCTCTACAACACCAAAGCCTGTGGGTTGCTGCATGTGTGAGGTATTCTGACCATACACCGCCTTAGCACGCACTGAGAGGTCGTCTACCTTGAGTGAACCAAACACCATTGCTGAGTAGCTGGTGAGACGTTCATCTACACGTACTGTTCCCAACATAGTTGTTGCTGTCGTACGTGGAGCTATGGTCGATGCATTCACACCAAATCCACCAGTAAGCAACTTACCCTTAGCAGTCATACCCACGAAGAGCTCGGGCACAAGGGCATTGCGTGAATAGGTATTAGCAGTCTTGCCATCGAGACCCACTGAACCATATTGATACTGATAGAGGGCAGCAGCAGTAAGGCTGAGTCCCTTGACGGGAGCATAGTTGTAACGCACCTGCGGTGAGCGGTTGAAGGGGTTGAAGGGAGCTCCTGTAGCAAGGCTGAACACCTCGGGCATCAAGTCGCCCGACATGGGATGCCATGCCTGACCGACGAGCACATCAGACTTCTCCCAAGCCAACTTGGCATAGGCCTGACGGATGCGAAGGTTGAAAGCTGTACCCGATGAAGCACCACAGAAATCGGACTCAATCTTGGCTGTTGACTTAGCGCCCCAGATCTCGGGACCTGTTACATTCAAGCCAAAGCGTGTGGTCATAGAAAGGAAGCGTACCGAGGGAATGGCATTGAGGTCTTCCTCATTGGCACCATAGTTCACATCATTGGGCAACATATTAAACAAGCCCTCATTAGACTGCACACAGTTGCGTGAGTCATAGGTGAAATAGTTACGTACGAAACCATAGATCTCGGCCTTTACAGCCTTATCCTGTGCAAAACCCATGCCCACAAACAGCACGAGTGCGATTGTTGAAAATACTCTTTTCATGTTTTATTGTGTTTTGTTTTATCTGCTTTTCTATTACTCCACCACTGTCACCCATCCGTGGCGGTCCTCCATGTCGCCATACTGTATGCCGCGCAAGGTATCGTAGAGCTTACGGCAGATAGGGCCGGGCTTGCCATCCTTGGCGATGACGTATGAGCGCTGCATCTCCAAGTCGTCGATGCGTTCGATGGGCGAGATCACGGCTGCCGTACCGCATGCACCAGCCTCCTCGAAGGTATCGAGCTCCTCGATGGGGATTTGGCGACGCTCTACGGTCAAGCCCATATCCTCGGCCAACTGCATCAAACTCTTGTTGGTGATTGAGGAAAGGATAGAGGTTGACTTCGGTGTCACATAGGTATTGTTCTTGATACCGAAGAAGTTGGCCGCACCGCACTCGTCGATGTACTTCTTCTCCTTAGCATCGAGGTAAAACTCACACGAGTAGCCCAAGTCGTGAGCCATTTTATTGGCCTTCATCGAAGCAGCATAGTTGCCACCCACCTTATAGATACCCGTACCGAGAGGTGCCGAGCGGTCGTACTGACGAATTACCACATAAGGATTGGTAGAGAAGCCACCCTTGAAGTAGGGACCTACGGGCATCACGAAGATCATGAACAGATATTCGTCGGCAGGATGTACGCCTACCTGAGCACCCGTACCGATGAGCAACGGACGGATGTAGAGCGAAGCACCGCTCTCGTAGGGAGGAACGAAGCGCTCGTTCATCTTCACCACCTTGAGTACCATCTCACGGAACTTCTCGGTAGGCAGCTGCGGCATCATGATACCATCACAGGTGTGCTGCAGGCGCTCGGCATTGGCCTCAAGACGGAAGACACGAATCTTACCATCCTTACCACGGAAAGCCTTCAAACCCTCGAAAGCCTCCTGGCCATAGTGCAAGCAGGTAGCAGCCATATGCAGGTTCACACTCTCACTATCCGACACCTCTACGTCGCCCCACGCACCATTACGGTAGTAGCAACGCACATTGTAGTCGGTCTTCATATAGCCGAACGAGAGGTTCGACCAATCCAAATCCGGTTGTTTCATATTATATACCTTTATATATTATGTTACTTAGAACGCAAACAAAAGCGGCAGAGCAAAAATCATGACTATACCCATGAGCACTTGAAGCGGCAGACCCACCTTGATGAAATCCATGAAGGTGTACTGTCCCGCAGGCAGCACCAAGGCATTGGGCGGAGTTGAGAAGGGCGATGCAAAACACATCGAAGCGGCTACAGTAACGGCAAACAGGAAGGGAAGAGGACTTATGCCGATACCCACCGCACACTGCAAGGCAATGGGAGCCATGAGCACGGCAGTCACCGTATTACTGATAAAGATGGTCATGATAGAGGTCGCGAAGTACACAGCAGCTAACGCCACACGAGGACTGCTGCCTCCGAAAGTATTAACGATAAAGTCTGCAATCGCACTCGACACGCCAGTCTTCTCCAAAGCCGTAGACATGGGAAGCATAGCAGCAAAGAGCACGATGGTCTGCCAGTTGATGGTCTTGTAGGCTGCCTCGACACTTCGCACACAACCTGTAATCACCATCATCACTGCCGCCAAGAGCACTGCTGTCACAGGAGCCACAGGAATAGAGTCGACACACATCAGCACAATCATGGCGACCATGATGAGTGCAGCCACAGGAGCCTTGTAGTCGAGAGTTACCTTCGCAGCCTCCTGCAAAGGCTCACCAAGCACCACCCAGTTGCTCGACTCTGTGCGTAGGCGAGCGATGTCCTTCCATGCACCCTGCACGAGAAGCACATCAGACTCATGTATCTTCTCATTACCAAGATTATGGAGCAGATACTCTCCATCACGACGGATACCGAGCACATTGATATTAAACTTATTACGCAAGCCCACCTCCATAATCTTACGGCCAGTCATCGATGACGAAGGCATGATGAGAATTTCGGCAATACCGATATCATAGAAGTCGAGCGAAGCGTTTGATGAGCTACCCTCAATCTCGTCGGTATGATTATCGATAAGGCGCAGCGCGTAGTCCTCGGCCAGCTGTTGCACCTTCTCTATCTCACCTGACAGGTAGAGCACGTCACCCTGCTGGAGCACCAGTGTGGGCGATGCCAACTGCTGGTTCACGGTACGCACAAACTTATTGTGTCCTGCGCTACGACGCAGCTCTATTACATTGATACCATATAGACGGTAGATATCAAGGTCAATGATGGTGTTGCCAATGACCTTTGAATCCTCGGTGATATGCACACGGAAAAGGTTCTCAGACAATCCATACTCCTTTACCAATTCATTCAGCGTTTTTCCACCTTGCTTACCATTCTTTTCGCTCGACTTTGGAGTTAGGAAAATTTTGGTCAATGGCATGAGCACCAATATACCCACCACGAGCGTGATGATGCCCACAGGAAGAAAAGTAAAGAATGCGATATCGGGCAATGAAGCCGGCACCAACCCATTAGCCTTAGCATTGGCCAATGTCTCCTGAATGATAAGGTTGGGAGGAGTACCAATGAGCGTCATCATACCACCCATACTACTAGCAAAAGCAAGCGGCATGAGCAGTCGTCGTGCCGATGTACCCGCATGCGCTGCCATACTCACTACGATAGGCAACATGAGCGCCACCGTACCCGTATTACTCACAAAGCCACCAATCGAAGCCGTCACCAGCATTACCAATAGGAACAGTCTCGTCTCGCTCGTTCCAGCAAGTTTAATTACCTGTCCACCAATCATCTTGGCAAGACCCGTCTGGAAAATACCTCCACCTACGATGAAGAGTCCCACCATCATGATTACCGTCGTATTGGAGAATCCCGCCAAAGCCTCACTCGGCACTAACACTTGGAAGAGCAACAGCGCCAACAGTGCACACAGCGCCACCAAGTCCGATCTCACCTTACCACTGACAAACAACGCCGCAGATATCAACAGAATAATTACAGTTACTAACATTGTACTTTATTTTCTCAATTTTTCTTACAAAGGTGCAAAGATACGAATAAGCGAGCGAAAGATATCAAGCTTGCTTGAATATTTTTTGCAGCGAGCGAA
>JAFYMV010000211.1 GCA_017548225.1 Bacteroidaceae bacterium
GCCCGACGAAGCCGTTGCACAACGCTATCACGACTATCTCACTCTGCGTGAAGCCTATGCCCTTGACCCCATAGCCATGCAGAATCTCTGCAAGCGCCAGTTTGGCGACACCTACTGGTACTACTACGATTTCGTGAAGTAACCACCCTTGATACGGTAAAAGCAAAAGCACTCTCCAGTAAGCTGGGGAGTGCTATTTTTTTTGTTGGGGGGATGTAACTATAGATTCTTTATCACCTCTACCAACTGAGCCACACCACGCGTAGCGGTGTTCTTGATGTGGGTGAATCCTGTGGGGATGACGGCAAGGTTGGGGTCTACCACATATTTGGGTATGCTTCCGTGAGCATATCTCGTGAGGCCAGCTGCAGGGTATACCGAGAGCGAGGTGCCGATGACGGCAAAGATATCGGCTTGTCTTACATAATCTTCGGCCACCTCCATGGCTGGCACATACTCGCCAAACCATACGATGTAGGGGCGCAGTTGTGAGCCGTCATCAGCCTTGTCGCCCAAGCGGATAGGTACATCGAGCGGATACTCCTTCACGCAATGTGGGTCGTTAGGCTTGCGCGAAGAGGTTACCTTCGTGAGCTCGCCATGCAGGTGTATCACCCGTGTGCTGCCAGCACGCTCGTGCAGGTTATCGATGTTTTGTGTGATGATGGTCACATCGTGCCACCTCTCTAGTTCGGCAAGCAGCTTGTGAGCAGCGTTAGGCTCCACCTCGAGCAGTTGCTTGCGCCTGGCATTGTAGAAGTCGAGCACCGCCTGCGGCTCCTGCTCAAAACCCTCGATGCTCGACAGGCGCATGGCATCGTGCTTCTGCCACAAGCCATCCTTGTCTCTGAAGGTATCGAGGCCACTCTCGGCGCTGATGCCCGCACCGGTGAGCACGACTATATTTTGGCGTAGGGTAGGGGTTTGCATGGGGGGGTGGGGTTGAGTTGAGTTTTTGCTTTCCTAGGGTGTCTTAGGCATCCCTTAGCTTACATTATATGTTTAATAGATATTCACACCTTCCCACTCGAAGTGTGAGGCGCGTTCGCCGTCGATGCTACCTTCGTCGTGAAGCTTCTTGGTGTAGCGTGCCCAGATGTCTTCGAGCTTTGTGGCTAGGGATTCGGGTAGTACGCGGCCAGCCTTTCCTCCTGTCCAATCAAAGCCAGGGAGCTCGCGCAGGAGATATTCCGTAGATACATAGGTGGGCACCTTGTCGGTGTGCACATAGTAGTCGGGTTGCATGTTCATGTAGTATATCTTGCGTCCACGGCCAGCCCAATCCTCACCGCAGTAGGGCTCACCCACGAGTGTGCCACTCATCACGATGCCTGCTCGGCCATATCCGCAACGCACCATGTAGAAGCGGTCGCCATCCTCGGCTTTGTCAAACTCGTGTATGCTCCAGTTGTAATCCGTGATTATGCCTTGGTGCAGGTGGTGAAGTTCATCCTCAAACTGCTCCATCTTGTAGCTACTGAAATGGGGATTCCACATCAGGATAATAGTCTTTTTCATAATGGTCTTAGTTTTCTCGTTGTGATTGCGAAGTTAATGAATTGTTTGGTTTGGTGCAATAGTTTTTATAGAAAGAATAGGCCATCGGCGGTGGGGTCGAACCACTCCACTTAGCATTCTGCTAATCCATCGTTCCACACATCATAGGCTCTACCGATGGGCCTATTTATAATCTCAGCTCAGGTACATCAAGGCGCGGCGCTCTAATACGCCCTCTGCGCCTTGATGCCCTTCGCTGATGGTTATTGTTCTTTATCCTTTTTATAATACTCCTTTGCAAAGCGCTTTTTCATCTCTTTGCGTTCGGCAAAACTTGCCTCGCAACAACAGGGAGCCGATAGCTTTTCAAAGAAGCGGTCGCGAGCCTTGTTCTCGTTGTCGAAAATCTCCTTCGTACCCTCTGAGGTCTGCTCCCATACCACAGTGTTGGTGATAGAGATGTGGGTGGCAGTATTTACGATATCTTCGCCAGCTCCGATGAATGAGAACATCCAACCCTCTTGCTTGCAAGCCTCGATGAGTTTCTTTATGCCACTTGCATTCCACTCTCGCGAAGCATTCTCATATCCGTCGGTGATGATGGTCACCAGCACGGCGGTGTCAACAAACTCGGCTATCGACTTGGTATAGGTCTCCATGCGCTTCACCGTCGTGCCTATGGCATCGAATAGGGGAGTCATGCAACAGGGGCTATACTTATCCCATGTGAGCTCTTGTGCCTTGTCGATGGGCGTCTTGTCATAGATCATGTCGATGCCACACCCGCAGAAGGCGGCCAGTGATATGTAGTGCTCCTGCGTGTCTTGGTGTTTCTTCTGCGCAGCGCGTATGCTCCCTATGGTTTCGTTGCATCCGTCGATTGCCTCCTTGCGGATTGAACTCATCGAGCCCGACTTATCCAGGATGATGATGTTGTAGACTCTTGTCTTCGTTGTGTTTTCTTTCTTTGTTTCCATAACTTTACATTTTAAGCGTTTAACGAACTTTTGATTAACGATTAACGGGATTGCTCACCGTTGATTTCTTGTGCAAAGAAAAGTATATCTTTTTGTACCAACACTATCAATAGACATCACAAGCCTTGTAAAGGGCCTAAAAGCTTGTTCAGTGATGTTTGCCAGCCCCCTCTCTTTGGGGGAGGGCGGGGGGAGAGGCCTCTCTCTTTTCCGAATGCGAAGTTATGGAGATGGTGTCCCATAGCGTGGGACAGGATAAGGAAATCTTTACTTTTTAGCGATTTTTTTGCTACTTTTTTATGGTTTTCAGCCGTTTTTGGGGCTGTTTTGTCGTGTTTTGGGCTAAAATCAGTGCTATTTCTTCGCAGTTTTCTCCACGAATTGGTCGTAAATGTACATGATATCTGTGGGGAGATATGTCAATGCTTCTGCCTTTATTGCTTCGGGAATGCCCCAAATAGCCTCGGCTATGGCACCCACGATGGCACCTATGGTGTCGCTATCGCCACCCACGGCTATGGCATAGCGCAGGGCCTCCTCGAAGTCGTTAGCCTTGTCGATGATGCCTAGGCAGATAGGTAGTGTGCCTTGGCAAGTCTCATTGAAGGGGTTGGCACCCAAGCGGGGAGTGGTGAAGGTGGGGTAGTAGTCGCGCATGCGCTCCAATACGGCTTCCTTTGTCTCCCCTTTGCGGGCGAGGTATACGGCGAGCGCTACGGCCTGTGCACCCTTGATGCCTTCGGGGTGGTTGTGCGTGATCTCTGCCGATAGCTTGGCTTGGCTGAGCACCTCCTCTTCGGTGTCGAATAGCCATCCTATGGCACCCACACGCATGGCCGACCCATTGCCAAAGCTGTTGTAGGGCTCGGCGTTGGCAGAGTGTATCCATCGGGCAAACGACCCGCCATAGCTTCCCATGGGGTGAGGATACTTGCGGCACCACTCCAGCATCGTCTCCTTATAGGGCTTGCCGTTAAGCGCAGCATCGGCCACCGCCACGGTGCATATGGTGTCGTCGGTAAAGTCGCACGCCGGGGCGAACAACTCAAAATCAAAGTCACTGGTATTATTAAACTCAAATCGTGAGCCTACGATATCTCCTATGATGGCGCCTAACATGATGTATTTATATTTAGTGTTTGTGTTTAAGGGTGAGAAACGACCCACAAAGCCTTCAAGATACGCCTTTGTCTATTTTTTGAAGACTTAATGGGTTTGTTGCAGATTTTCTTGTC
The DNA here is from genome assembly GCA_017548225.1 of Bacteroidaceae bacterium. Taxonomy (GTDB): domain Bacteria; phylum Bacteroidota; class Bacteroidia; order Bacteroidales; family Bacteroidaceae; genus UBA1189. The sequence goes on from JAFYMV010000211.1 coordinate 3,710, forward strand.
ATTAGAGTTTCTTTAGTATATCCTCGATATGTCTTAATCGGAAGACATAGTCATATCTTGAAGATAACGGATTCAATTCTTCAGATAAAAAATCAATGGTTGGCATTCCTAACATTAAAGATAGAGTTCTTATAGCTTTTAATACGCGATTACCCAATATTTGTAAGGTCTCTTGGTTAGAGAATTTGCGAAATAGTGCGCCATATAGAATCGCATATTTCATCGTACGATGAGCAACTTTTTCGTAATCTTTTTCTATAGGAGTCTTTTCTTTTGCAAAAGTGCAAAAATTGACGAATTTTTCGATTGTCTCAATTCCTACCATGCAAATGCTTCTATCAAGACTATCATAAAATGACTTTTGTTGATAATTCTTGTTTATGTCATTGAATTGATAACGCTGCCTATTAAGGTAACAAATCTCTATGGCTGCAAATATTGATAGCGAGAAGAAGTTCAAATCATCCTTGGTAATGCCTTTATTGCCAGTACTTCTAATTTGTTCTAATCTTTTATATGTAATTTTTTGGTATTTAGTTAAAACAGAAGTAGATAAGTCTCCGTAGCTTTTAATATTTTTCTTGCTTATTATAATATCTTGTGGCTCATCAATCGCTCTATTGTTACTAGTCTCTGCATTCCCCAATTCTTCTTCATCAGTAATTGCATCATCTATAGAACGAATTTTCTTTCTAATACTCTCTTCAATGCATTCTATCAGTTTTGATGTATGGTCTAGTTGTAAGGTTCTGTGACTTTTTGCTTCGTCATTATCATATTCTGGATTATATCGTAATTCAGGTAAGGACGCTTCTATTTTGGGAGAATCTATAGAAGTCCCCTTAGGTCTAGAGTCGTTATCTTCGGATTCATTGACTATATTCCACATGATATCTGAAAGCATATCTGCGATTTCCATACCTTCATATCCTTCGTCTTCTATGCGAGATATAAATCTATTCAGATTGCGACTTGTTTTTGAAGGATTTGTATTCGCAAGGAGTTCTGTCCAATTTAAGAAAATCTTGTTTGAAACACATGTGTTTTCATTGTTAATAAGATAGCATATGTATTGGGATTTTCCTAATCTTAGATGAACCTCGTATTTACCATTCTTAGATTCTTCAAGGTCATGAATGTTGACATTAACTCCATTGTCAATAGCAAGTCGTACCCCTTCGGAAATAGCGTTGTTGCAACTTATGCTTATTTTCCCACCTTCGTACTGCGCTGATGTTAAAGTGAAATTTATGGCATTTTTTGTTCTTACTTGTCCGTCATTATTACGGCTAAGTTTTCTTATGGAGAAATCTATTTTTTTCTTTGGTTTTAATCCTAGTAATCCTAGAAAATCATTGTCTTTAGAGTGATATAGGACTCCAAACTCATCGTTAATTCCTCTAGTTGATAATGTACCCAACCCTGCAGTTGTAGCATTTGCACTGCCGATCATACAATATTCCGAATCATGGGTCTTGAAATGAAATATTTTTGCATGGGGCAGTCTTTCGAATGTCTTAAAGGTGTTTTTGTCTCTTTTAGTCTCATTGAAATCATAAAAGACAATTCTTTTATTTTCAGGCAACTTGCATGGTGGTAGCGTGCAGTTTTCATGAATGAGAATGTTAATGCTTGCATTAGGGCATATTTGAGATATTGTAGTCAAAGATTCTCCGTCTTCATCAAAATATGGGCTAAGAATGGTGATACTTTGAACCTCATTTAAGGGTATTATTGTGGTGATTTGTTGTAGTATACTTGACTTAGAATCATTGTATAGCAGAGCCGCGTTTAATCCCTCTTGAACCTTGCACATGCTATGAGGGGTGATTTGAAAAGATGAGTCTAAGAAAGTGCAGTTTTCAGGAACTTCTTTAATAATCCTATTGCGTTCAAACTCTCCACTTTGTTTTGCAAATTGGGTAATGTATCTCCAACATTCCTCAATGAGAGGTCTATGACAAGTGTTTGTTTCGTCTATCATAAAGCCTGTAAAAGCTTCATGGTTCTTCCCATGTCCACATACGGTTAGATTTCCTGTACCAAATACAACAAGTACAGCCTCGTCTCCAACAAAGAAATTGATTTTAGGGTGGAATGCTCCTATAGAATTCGTACTTGTAATAGAGTAATCCTTTCCTATATTTTTCATATAGATAGGGGATACATATTCCATAGATTTGTCCATTTGATGAGAATCAGCAAATACATTTATACTACATATTTGCTTTCGATGGAGCATATTCAACAATTGATTGTCAAAATGAATTAAATCTATGGCATAAGTGGTCAATACCGCGGAATGGTATTTCCCATTTTTTCCTCCACTAGGAATGTCTAGTAATATAGCATGCTCATTCTTTTCCATAATCTGCAATAAAATCTAAAGCAACATTCGTTAACTTGTTCTCAGAATCAATATAATTCATATCTTGCAAGAAGTTGAATAAAGAATCTATTCTAGGTGAAGTTTCTACAGGATATCGTTGTTCTACTAAGATAACTCGCCCGTCTTCGTGTATGAATTTTCTTAAGTCAGAATTATTTTTACCCATTTTTGCAATAGCTACTACAGTATGCTCTTGCATTATTTGTATTATCAATGATTCTATGAATAGGGGGATGGAATAATCCAAGTAGCGTTCTACATACATCCTTATTCCCTCGCTCAAAATACCGCGTTGTCGTCTTAAATCATTCTCGCTTTCGAACTTTAAAATAGAGGTTTTGTTTGTTTCAAACTCCGTGTAAAGTCGTAGCAATAGTTTTGTCGCGTATACGGAAGCTTCAAGGTAGTTGTGGGTATTCACCTCTCTTTTTAACTCGTCGTATAATTCGTTAATGCTTTCGTCAATGTTTTTTCTCCATTCACCAAGCGATGAATAAGGTTCATTCATAGATGATGATGCCGATTCTACAAGGCTTTGCACAAGTGTGTCCATAGGTGGGTTGTGTAGCTCTTTTATCTGGTCTAATATAAAACAGAAGAAAAAATCTACACAATAGTGCAATGCTTCGCATAAATAGTAGAAATACCATCCAAAAGAGGCATGATTATCTATGCTTTTATTCACTTGCAAAAAGCGATTCCTTATAAAGTCTTGCACCTTGATACCTTTTGACATATCATTCAGCAATAATGATATAGTTTCTTTTCTCAAGGATGATTCTCCATCGTTTTTTGTGAGCAAATGGTTGAGATAATGCCATTCTTCAGATCCTAAGATAATACGATGAATGCCTAAAGATTCTAATTCTACTATCTCATAATCTGACAATTCACCATCTAAGATGCATTCAATAAACAATTCGCGGACATCTTCTTTTATGCTTTTGCGTACAGCTTCTGCTAATTCTTTTCCTTTATTACGAAGATAAAAGCGTCCTTCTTCTATTTTTACAAGCTCATAATAAATAAGTGAACCTGCATAATACTGTCCAAGAGCCCCACTTTTAAAACTCCAGTATTTATCTTGGGATTCATAATCTGCACCATCTGCAATGTCGTATACTCCATCATCCGCCAACTTATATCTTTCTTGTGCAACAAACATAGCACCAACAATGGCCCCAATGCCTCGGCCTCTCATAATTAGTGCCATTGCCAATTCTGCACGACGAATGAAATTATATTGGTGCAAAGTAACCTCTCCAGCTTTCTCGAGTTTGTCAAATTCGCTAAGAAGCCAACAATAAAGGCTGTAATAACGAATGTGCATAGTAAGATTTGTTAAGCCAGGGAGCAATTTACTATAGGTCGCGATAGAACTATTTTGAATACCTAAAGGGTCTCGTCCTCCTTTGAATCCTTCGTTTGACGCCCAATAAATATTTGTGATTTCAGATTGTTTGTATTGTGCCATTCTTTGTAATAGATGTATCTTATTGTTCTTTTGCCCCAAAGTTAAAAACTTAATTCCGCATCTGCAAGCATTTAGTCTATATGCAATATATATCCCTCATTGCGTAGTAGGTAGTCGAGGGCTTCGGTGTGTTTCTTCACTTGTTTGGTGTGGCCGCCGATGGTGCCGCGGTGGAGGTTGTGTCGCAGGTCGTTGATTTTCACCTTGAGGGCAGTGTCGTTGCCCGAGGCTTCGATGCTACGGATGTAATCCATGTAAGGTACCGACTTGTCGTGGGTGAGCACCTCTAAGGCGCGGATGATCTTGAGGGCTACACCCATACGGCGCAGGTCGTCGAAGGTATAGTGCGAGTCCTCCACTACATCATGTAGGAATCCTACACACATCTCCGTGAGGTTCTCACCTGCCATGCCTACGGCCAAGGGGTGCAGTATGGCGGGCTTGCCATCGAGGTCTACTTGTCCTTTGTGGGCATCAAGGGCTATCTGCAGGGCAAGCTCCACCTGCTCGTTGTTGACATAGATGCGTTTCTTCTGTTCCATAAGAGTGCTTTGTTTTATGGTAATTTACGGGCAATTTATGGCAATTTGCGTTGAAAAAATGGCTGATTTTGCGTAAAAAGACCCTGATTTGCGTGTAAAAACTCTTCGTTTTCGTCTTCGTTTTCGTTACTTTATGCCTCCTTGTTGCGCTTCACCTTGATCACCAGTTGCACTTGTTGCTCGGGGTGGGCGTCGGGGCGGAGTTGGGTGATGCGGCAATCGAAGAGGTGGGTCCAGCCCATGTCGAGGAAGATGGCGAGTTGCTCATTGTGGGTGCTGGGGATGTAGCCGATGTGGTGGAGTTCCTCTTCGCACTTGTCATAATAGCACACGGCAATGGCATCGGGGTCGTGGCGGTTGTCGGCTTCGCGCACGAGGCGGAGTGGGGTGCCCACTTGGAGTTGATTAGACTCCTTTGGGGAGATAAACCTCCCGTCGTCGCAACCGACGCTTTCATACCGCGTCGGCATAATACTTGCGGCCAGCGAGGTGGCAATCCATGAAATACTTCTTGTTTGTTTCCATATTTTTTTAACGATTAATGATTAATGTTTGACGATTAACGAGTGCAAAGTTAGGTGCGGGGTGTCCCATAGCGTGGGACAGGATGAGGAAATTTTAGTCTTTTCATCTAAAAATCGCTATTTTTTTGCCTTTCTTCAATGTCGCACCTGTGAGCGTGCTTTATCATAGGTGCGATATTTTCTTGTTGTGCCTACCATCGCGTTGCGAGAGAGGAGCAAAACAAAGCGTCTACTTTCTAGTAAATGAGTCTACTTTTTCAGAAATGTGTCAACTTTTTCAGTAATGGGGCAATTTTCTTAGTAGATAATGTCAACAAAATCCGTACAGAAAATATCGATTTTATAGCTTTTATGCCCTAAACCTCTCCACTCTACAGGTGAAAATGAAATAAAAAACGACTGAATACTGAGTATTGAGTATATTAGTGAATGTCTCAGAAGCTTGTATGTCAGCAATTTTGCATCGGCGCATTCGATAAAAGTTACTCAGTACTCAGTATTCAGTAAAAATATATGTTGATGAAAATAGGGATAATTAGAGGTTATATATATATAAAAAATTTCTTTTTACATTCTCTGCATCGAAAAAATATTTCTGAATACTGAGTATTGAGTATCTTCTATGTTTGCCTGGAATTTTATCTTTTGTTTTAAAAAATAAAATGCGCAAATACTTGACAATGGGGGTATGGATTTTGTATTTTTGTATTGTTGACGATAACGGTTAACGGAGAGGGTGATCTTTGACTTATTGTACAAACTTTTATTCATACCGCGAGGCGGCGTCGAGGTGGCATTGCTTCACGGTATCGGCAAGCCATTGGGGCGAGAGCACGCGGATGGCGGCACCACGCGAGAGGAGGGGCGTGATGAAGTCGGCCGTGGGGCGCAGGGTGAGCTCAAAGTCGGTATATTCATCCGTCGCGTTCAGTTCGCGCTGGCTATGGTGCAGGGGGAGGTCGCGCAGGTAGTGGGGCTCGCGGCCAAAGGCGCGGATGACAACCTTCTCAATGGGTACATCATGGTCGTTGACGATGCCATAGCAGTGGCGAAACCAGCCTGCGGGGTCGAAGGTGGTGTCGTACTCAAAGGGGGTATCGGTGAGCTCAAGCGAGATGATGCGGTCGAAGGCGAGGGTGAAGAATGTTTCGTTCTCGGGATGGCGCACCAGGGCATACCAACGCTTGTTGAATAGCTTGACGAGGTAGGGCTCGAGGAGCATGAGCGAACTGCCTTCAGCACCATAGCGGCGGTAGCGGAGGATGATGCGCACACTCTGCTTCATGGCATTGATGAAGCTGTGCAGCTGCTCACCATCGGAGGGGATGCGCTCAAGGAGGATGCGCTCGTGTACGCCAAGACTCTCGGCGAGCACATTGTTGACCGATAGGGTAGAGAGCATCCAGTTCTGTATGGTGTCTTCAGTGAGCACTTCGGCATTGCCGATGTAGTAGCGGTAGCCGTCCTTCTTGTCGCAATCGATGATGATGCCAAACATGTCGAGAATGGCATCGCGGTGGCGGTTGAAACTACTGCGGGCCATGGGGAGCCCGCCACTCATATCGGTCTTTGTCCAGTGCTGATTGAGTTCCTCGAAGGTGAGGCGCTGATGGCGGTGTATGGCATTGATGAGCCAGATGTATTCTCTAAAGAGGTGGGCGGGCTTCATGGGGTGTTCTTTTTTTCTAGACTTACTAGATGATCTAGATTGACTAGATTGGCTAGATGATCTAGATGTTCTAGACTTTCTAGATATTCTAGGGATTTTGGGTGGTGAGTCTTTTAAGCTCTTCGCGGAGGCGGGTGTTTTCGTGGCGGAGCTCGGCTATCTCGGCTTGGAGCTGCTCGATGTGCTCCTTCTGATTGGTGCGGTAGCCGAGGCGGGCGGCGGTCATGCGCTCGCGGATGCCTCCCTCGGTGATGAACTCCTCTTCTTTCTTCTGCTGGTAGGTGCAGAGCATCTTGTCTACCATATGGCAGAGGGTGATGGCTGTGTTGGCCATCTCCTCATCGCTCCACTGCTCGAAGTAGGGCTCGTAGTGTTGCAGGTGGTTGTGATGGCGACAGAAGGTGATGAGGGGCTCGAAGCGGGGGTGTGCCTTAGTCCATTTCACGAGGCGGTGGCTGATGAGGTAGTCTTCGTAGTCCTCGAGCAGTTCTTGTATGCTGGCTCGTGCCACATTCAGTAGCTTGAGCTCCATCTCCATGGAGGTGACCCCATCGGCAGAGCCTTCGACGATGTTTTGCTTGCCTGAGCGCGCGGCCTGCACCATTTGGTCAACGGTGCGGTCACCATAGGTGGGGAGGAAACGGCGCGTGAAGGTGTAGGTCATCTGGTAGAGCACCACGGTCTTCTGATAGAACCAGAGATCCTTCCAGTTGGTCTGCTTGCGCAGAACACCCTCTATCTGGGCAGCACTGGCTTGGGGAGAGTGGGGGATGGGGGTGTTCATGGTGGGGGGTATTATTTTTCTAGAATGGCTAGATGTTTCTAGAGTTTCTAGATGTTCTAGATCTTCTAGATTTGCTAGATTGACTAGATGCTTAGATTATCTAGGAGCAAAGGTAGGTACTATTATTGATTTAATCAAGAATTATCCGTACCTTTACGACAAAAGTCGTTTAGATACTCTCGCTCGCTGTGAAATTGCCCAAGTAAAACTTGGCATTTCGCTCGCTTATTCGTA
>JAFYMV010000212.1 GCA_017548225.1 Bacteroidaceae bacterium
ATAACGTGAGTTCGATATAAGTGCTTGTTTAAGGATTGTCCCCTTAAATTAGGGGGACGAGCGCAACGAAGTGAAGCGGAGGGGGTATTCTCGTGCAAATAATCGTACCACCTCCCCCTCTACGAGGGTACTCCTCCTATGTTAGGAGGAGATTTTTAAAGTTGTTGTCTTATATCGAACTCACGTTAACTATAAACCCTGATTATTAGAAACACCAGCGGGAGTCTGCAGACATCGCGCGTGGTACTCAATACCTCGGAATCTTACAAGTCAGCCTTAATGCAGCGCTATGAGTCTGACGAGTTCTCGCCTTCAGTATTCATCAAGAGCACCAATATAGGTTTCCTCGCCGAAGTATCGCTCATCAAAGTCCTCCGCACCATATCCTCACTTGAAAGACGTAGAAAAGTTACCATTTACTAAGTAAACACAAATAAAAAGAGGGTACAATTGTACCCTCTTTCGTTATGCTCTAATCTTCTTATTAGAGAGATACCTTCACGCTATATTCCCCAACCTTCACGATTGCAGTTCCTGCGTTCATTCCAGTGTGGATGGTTGCAGTACCGCTTGTTGCGGTAAAGGTAGTTATCTGCTTACCAGTGATATCGTATGCGCTTACTACAGTACCGATGGCAAGACCTTCAATAGTAATCACACCATCTTTGCTTTGGATAGACAAAGTTGTAGTTCCTACTGTAAAGATTCCAGAATCTTTCTTCTGTACAGTCACTTCACATGTCGCAGTCAGGCCGCTATCGTCATTTGCAGTTGCAGTGATAGTTGCTTTGCCTGCAGCGATGGCCTTTACCTTACCTGTAGAATCTACTACTGCAATGGTTGTGTCACTGCTACTCCATGTCACCGTATGGTTGGTAGCGTATACAGGGCCTGTTTCCACAGTCAATGTAATAGAATCTCCCTCCGTGAGTGTAGCCTTTGTCTTACTTATAGTGAGACTAGAAATGGGCTCATTGGTGAGGCTGATGGTGCGTACACGTTGTAGTTTCCATGCGGTGCGGTCTTCGGCACTTATCTCTATCAGTTCAGTAGTGCTGCCCATCTTCATGTACCAATTGCCATTTTCTGTAGACATTGTAAGTCCAGTACCCTCCTCATTAAGCGCCATAGCGAACTCGTGAAGAGTTTCTGCTTCCTTATCCACATAAAGTTTGCCTTCCTTTTCTGTTATAGCTTTTCCAGTACCATAGTTATAAGCAGTATACTTGCCCTGTTGACTTCCCTGTTTGAAGTAGAACCAATAGTTGAAATCCTCAAGGTCATTATTCATATCTGTTGCGATACGACCCTTGTCTTTTGACTTGGGCAAATAGCTATAAGCATATTCTCCATTGTCATTGCGAATCAAGTAGTAGATGACAAGTTCTTCATCTGTACTTACATTAGGCAATGAGGTCAAATCATCTGCCAACTTAATAGCCCATTTGGCATTGCTTCCGGTTTGATTTCCTGCCCATGCTTGATTGTTAGATGAAACATTGTACAAACGAACATTTTCATTCTTTGTAGACTGAATGAATATATCTCCAGGAGCTTCGGCAGAAACCACAGTAAATGCCACAGCATCCTCAATATCTGTAGACTTTGCTTCAGCACGCTTTCCACTTGCCAAAGAAGTAATGTAGTTTCCAGAAGAACGATGCTGTATATAATAGGTACCTTCTTCTTCAGCGTTGATAAATCTCCATTGTCTGTCTTCAGAAATCTCCTCAGCCTCATCCAGTGTTGTCTTCAGACCTGCATTAGCAATATCCAAATAACGTTTTGTATTAGAAGAGAGACTGATTGAGTAAAAATTATTGGGCTTGAGAGGTACACGGGCTGCACTATTAGCTTGTATGCCTGCTGTTGCTGCATCCAAATTGATATACCATTCACCATATTTGTATTCGGTAGTATCAGCAAACTCGATTACGCTATCAATTTTTGCCACAAGCGAAACATAGTCAGCTACAGAGTCAGGAATCAAGTAACCAATCTTTGTACCTGTGTTATCAGTTTTTTCCAGATAATTCTTCGCTATTTTTAATGCATCTTGCAATTTTTTCAACTGCTGCTCTGCAGTTCCCTGGAGAGCCTTATTTATTACTACTACATCCTCATCAGTAGCAGCTACAGCATACAAGGTAGCCTCACCAGAACGCAACATGTTAGCAGTTTCCTTATTAAGAGAGAAGGTGTGGTTATTTGAGAAAGCTCGTATTGCACCTTCTTTGTCGTAAACTGCAAAACCGACAGCACCTTGTCCACCCTCAACGGTTAGTTTGAGATTTACCAATGAATACACGTATTCTCCTGTAATAGGTGTGCCTTTGAGGTAGTCAACATAGAGACCCACTTCACCATTCTCACCTCTGCCTGTTTCGGAATCCCAATAGCTGCGACGAGTCTTACCGTCATGACCATAGGTTACTCCCTTGGTACAGTCGTTGATGAAGAGCACCTTATTGTTTACAGGATAGCCCTTAGCTTTTACCTCAGCAATAGCCTTGTCAATTTCCTGTTGTGTTGTATAATACTTAGAGTTGGTATAGTCGCCTTGGAATACTCCATTTACAGGCTCGAAGCAGCCATATGCACGGAAGAATTCGGTGAGGTCCTCTTGTGCTGCCTCACAGCAGAGTTGGTAGAAATGGAGATAAGACTTGTAACCATTGGTGAGTTGGAATCCAACTTCCTCCATTTCGCCTGTTTTTTCATTTCTCTGCATCTCGCTACCACTACCATAGCTGCGCTCCATCGGTTTCTGACGAATCAACTCGAACAAGCGGGGGAAGAATTGGGTGTTGTTACCTACACGGTGGTAGTACAACCACAAGCGATAGTAGCGTTGTGTGAGCGCCCAGATGTTATTGCTGAGGAGGTAGCCTCCACTCTTGAAGTTGTCGTATACATGAGCGAGGTTACCTTCAGTACCGTTCACGCGTGATGTTCCCATACCCATATACCATGCAGCAATGTTGGCAAAAGTATTATTAGTTACCTCCATTTCACCATTGAGGGTATAGAGTGCCTGGTGCTGGTGCCCAATCTCATGGGCAGGTCCCCATGTAGGACCAGCTTCAGTAGCAATGCAAGTCAAGATGCTGTGTGTGGTGTTAATATGATAGCCAGAGTGGTCCCAGCTACCATACATATATCCAGTGCGTGTACCGAAAGCCACACCACGATGATTGTAGTACTCACCATAGTCGCCATCACGATCCTTGATGCTATCGCAGAATGCTTCAAGAGCATCATCGTAGTTGTAGATTTCTGCAGGATTCTCCCAATTGCCATCCAAACGGGGGAATAGCTTATTCATTGAATCTACATCAGCTCTGCTAGCTACACCAAGAGTCATTTTTTCTGAAAGGAAAATACGGTCCCAAGCTTCAACGATACCATTGATGCGCTGATTGGGGGCAGTGAACGCGGGGCTATTGGGCATCTGTGTAGGCAGCTGCTCAGGGAAGTAATAAGCCAAACCCTTTTCGCTCCAAGTAGACCCCTTATCATCGGTATAGTTGACTACATCGTTCAATTCGAACTGAAGAACCTCATAGCGACCGAGAATGGTAATGTTCTCCAAGTTGGCACGCTCCTCGTAGTATACCCAGTCGTCATCATTGTCGGGAGTATAAAGTTCATCGCCTGCTACATTATAGTAACCGTTGATATAACCGCCCTCTACATGTATCTTGAGGTCAGCATGGTCGCTCAACTTGTTAGTAAATTTTCTCTTATTCTTATCGTAAGTATGTACGAGGTAATTGAAGTAGAGTGCGCTACCGTTACTTCTAATGGGGACAATGTTCAACCCCTGTTTCAAGCGCACACCACTATTGCCGTAACCATTGTTGTAGTTAGGCATCTTAGAATGACCTACAATCCATGTAGCCCACAATTCTGCACCCTCCTTGATAGTGTCAGACACCATAATGTAGAGCACTTGGTGATTGTTGGCATAGAGACCTGTGGGGTTGTCCATGTTGGTGTGTCCTTGGTGGCCAATCCACTCGGTGATTTCACCTGCGATACTGTGAGGCTCAATCATCTGTACACGGAACTTCTTGGCATAGTTTGCATCCCATCCTGGTTTGTCAGCCTTTTCGTTATCCTCAGCCCATTCGTTGCTATTCACCTTTACGGCCATAGCAATCAACTCGGCGGGAAGATTGTCTGCAGTCATGGCTGCAACCAAATCCTCTTTCTTGGCCGAAGCAAACTCCTCTTTAAGAACGGTGCAAGCTGCATCCTCAAAATACTTAGCAAGTGCTACCTCGAAATTATCAAGGTTTGCAAGGAGTTCTTCGCATCTATTTTCAAACTCCGTTTTCTTTTTCAAATACTCAGCATATTCGGCTTGTGCCAATTCCATAGCCTCTTTTGAGACTTCAACTGCAGCAAACTGCCATTCAGAGGCTTCGCAGTCAACCCATCTTACAACATTGCCGTTACCACCCTTACTGTGAAGACCCTGTCCTTTCAAGCTGGGATCAAAAATGTTGTACCCCTTCTTGCTGCCACCAAGAGTGATGGTGAATGTCTTGGGAGTTGCACCAGTCCAATAGGGAACCTCTGTACCGGTGTTACCAGTCTGGATGTAAGCACCAGTATAGGCGTTCTGGATGCTATAGCCAGAACCCTCCTTTTTCAAAATCCACAACTGATCGAAATCATCCTCGTCGCCAATAGTAGTGGTACAACGAAGATTGTTGTTCTCATAATTCTCCATCAATGCGGCATTATAACCCACATTGACAATGCGGAACACGCCCTCAGAAGGGGCCACATACTGTGCGCGCAAGCCGAAAACGGCAAGGGCAAACAATACTAAAAGATTTAATTTCTTTTTCATAAGTTTTATCATGGATAAATGGTTAGTACTAAATTTCTTAAACACAAGAATGATTTCTAAAAAACACAAGAATGCATTCTACGGAACAAAGGTATGGTTTTTTGTTGAAAATATAATAAAATTGGTGGAAAAAAGTAAAAAAAATGTTCCGAATCAATATTTTGCTAAAATATTCACTTGCTTTTTGTACCTTTGTGAAAAGTTTTGAATTACAAATAAAAATGAAGAAAATTGTAATATTACTGTTGACCTGCGCCATACTCCCCATGCAGGCTCAAAACATCAAGAATGTTCTCCGCAATGATGAGCATTCTGAGAGGTTGTTACAGGAGGCTAAACTGCTTTACAATGAGCATTGCTATGATATGGCCGAAGAGTTGCTTGATCAGGTACAAAGGGAAAGTTTAACTCAAGCACAACAGCACGAAGTAGCTTATCTACAATCACTTGTCGCCTATTCTTGCAATCCAGAGACAGCAGCAGGTGTGATAGAAGAATACCTACAGTGCTACCCTGATGCGCCAGAGCAGCACCGCATGAAAGCGTTGGCTTTGTTGAGCCACTATGCTCAAGGAAATTATGCCAAGGTAGTGCGAGACATGCAAGAAATAGATCCTGCCATGCTTGCAGATAAGGAGCGCGACGACATTATCTTGGCCTATGCCCTATCCTTAGTCAAGGAGGGACAGTATGAGGAGGCTACTTTACAATTGAATATATTGGACCTCGTTTGCGACCATTACGATAACGAGGTTGCCTTTTATACGGCCTATATCGACTATATGAACAAGCGCTACGATGCTGCAGAAGAAGGTTTTACACAAGCCCTAAACACAGAAAAGCACCATCGCCCGTCGCGTTATTATCTGGCCCAAATCATGTTGGAAACAAAGGGCTATGTCGAAGCCGACTCATTGGCTACTGCCTATATTGAGGAGTACAGTAACGACGAATACACATTAGAGATGACACGCATACAGGGTGAGGCGCTCTATGGACAAAAACGATATCTGCAGGCAGCTGTAGTGCTAGAGGATTATTTGGCAGGTGCCGATGAGCCCAAACGCGAAGCATTGTACCAATTGGGTATGTCGCATTTCAACACTGAAGAGCATCTGCGCGCTCCCGAACTATTTGCCATGGTAAGTGATGGCGATGATGCCATAACACAAAGCGCCCAGCTCCATGCAGGTTTGTCATACCTTGCTCTCGGCGACAAGAACAAGGCGCGCCTATGTTTCGAGCAAGCGGCTACGATGACTGCTGTCCCCGACCTGCGTGAACGCGCCATGTACAATTATACGGTTTGCATGCACGAGACCTCTTATTCTGGATTTGGCGAATCAGTAGCCATTCTCGAGCGCTTCCTCAATGAGTTCCCCCGCTCGGTATACGCTGACCGCGTAAACAGCTACCTCGTGGAGACCTACATGAATACAAAGAACTATGATGCTGCTTTGCAGTCCATTGCCAAGATTAAACAACCGAGCAATACGATACTCAAGGCCAAGCAACAGCTACTCTACAAGGCTGGTGCAGAAGCTTTTGCTGGTGGAGACATCAATAAGGCAATTACCAAACTTAACGAATCGCTCAAAGTAGGTAACTATGACCGCCAAGCTGGTGCCGATGCTCTTTTCTGGCGTGGTGAGATTTATTTCCGAAAAGGTAATTTTCCCCAAGCCTCGCGCGACTATACTCAATATCTCAATATTACGGGCGATCAAAAAGGCCGCACCTATGGATTGGCACTCTATGGATTGGGCTACGCGCATTTCATGCAGAAGAATTATCAGGATGCCTTCAGCCAGTTCAACAAGCTGACACAATCCTACTCCGCCACTTCTGGTGCCATTGACAAGGCTACTTTGGCCGATACCTACATGCGTATTGGCGATTGCTACTTCCACTCACGCAAGTATAATGCTGCAGAGGAAGCATACAATAAGGCCATTGCCACCGAGCCCTCGCAAGCCGACTATGCTGTATACCAAAAGGCCTTTACTCAAGGACTTTCGGGCCGCTACGAGGACAAGATTGGCACACTCACCTATCTTACCAAGACCTATCCACAATCAGACTATTTCGACGATGCTCTCTATGAGACGGGCCGCGCTTATGTACAACTTGAGAATAGCACACAGGCCATATCTGCCTTTGAGCAGCTCACCGAGCAGTTCCCTCAAAGCCAATATGCCCCCATTGCAGGTAACGAGATTGCACTCATCCATTATCAGTGCAACCGCATACGAGCAGCTATACAGTCTTACAAGGCAGTCATCACCAACTACCCCAATAGCGAACAGGCCAAAGTGGCCATGCGCGATCTCAAGAACCTCTATGTAGAGGAGAACATGGTAGATAGCTATGTAGAATTTGCCTCAAAGACCGAAGGCATGGTGGCAGTGAATGTCAATGAGCACGACTCGCTCAGCTACAAAGCTGCCGAGATGGCCTATGCGCGTGGCGATGAAAAGGATGCTACCGAGGGCTTCACCAAGTATCTTGTCCAGTTCCCCACAGGAGCTTATACCACTGATGCACAATACTATTTGGGATGCATCTACTATAAGGCCAACAACTACAACCAAGCCAAGACATACCTTTCGAAAGTTACTGCTCGCCACAGCAGCAAGTACTGCGAGGAGGCTACACGCATGCTTGCCGACTTGGCATATAACAATAGAGATTACGACTTAGCCGTTGAGGCATACGGTAGCCTCATTGAAATTACGGGCAACTCCTCTACCAAATTGCATGCCCAAGTGCATCGCTTGCGTTCGGCATGGGTTTTGACCAACTATACCCTTGTCATTAAGGAAAGTGAGCAAGTACTCGCTAATAGCAAATTGGCTCCCGAAACAGCCACCGAGCTGCGCTACTATCGTGCCAAGGCATACCTTACCCAAGGCAAGAACGAATCAGCCATTGATGACTTGCGCATCCTCGCCAAAGATACCCGTAATATTTATGGTGCCGAGGCAAAGTATCAATTAGCACAAATCTACTACAACATCAAACAGTACGACAACGCCGAGAAGGAGGTGCTTGACTACATCAATGTAAGCACTCCCCACAGCTATTGGTTGGCACGCAGTTTCGTATTGCTGGCCGATGTTTATATGAAAAATGAGAAATACATCGAAGCCAAGCAATACCTCATATCTTTGAAGCAGAGTTACCAAGCCGAAGATAACATCGCATCAATGATTGAGAACCGCTTGAAGACTTTGGAAACCATGATGAATAATTAACCAAAAACGACACGCACGATGAAAAGATATATTTCACTCCTTCCGATGCTGCTCTTGGCCGCCATCGGTGTTGCACAGACAGCCAACGATACTATCAACCGCATGGTGCTCGTAGAGAGTACTTATAATCCGATTATTGCCGGGGCGATAAAGCGCAATTTCATTCCCGAAGAGGTAAAGCCCTCAATGAGCAAGGAGCAAGTGGTGTATGCTGATGAGAGTGTAGGGCTCATCCATTTTGACCGACAAGCCCAACCTGCTCAAGCCACAAAGTTAGCATACGAGGATAGCTACTCCGGCTATGCACACTTGGGGTATGGAAACTACAACAACCTCAATGGATTGGCCGCATACAAGTGGCGATTCAACGCCAAGAACAACCTGGCGCTCAAGGCGAATGTCAATGGATGGAATGGAAAGTTTAGACTTGATGACGACGCTCAATGGCGCTCACATCTTTATGACATGGGGCTCAATGCCGATTACAATACCCTATTGGGTAATGTAGCACTAAATGTAGGGGCTCATGGCACATACCATAATTACAACTATCTCGGCACAAATGCCAATATACAACAAGCCGCCAATCTTGGGGGCCACCTCGGTATTAATGGCTCAATCAAAGAGCGCTACCACTACCACGCTATTGCCAGCTACACTCGTTTTGGTCGAAGCACCTATTTCGGAGAGAAGGCACCTCACAATGAAAGCCACATCCATGGTGAGGCATCATTTGGCATGGATCTCTACGAATGGGGTATGGCATCAGTGCTACTCCACAGCGATGCACTACTCTATCAAGGACTTGCTGACTATAGCGATTACTACTCGTTTGGCATCACACCCCAATGGGAATATTGGCTCGGCGATTTCCGCTTTATAAGCGGTTTCAACATGGATTTCCTCATTGGTGAGAATATTGCTCATCCGCTCCAACTCTCTCCCGAGTGCAGTATCAGTTACATCCCAAGCAACCGTTTCTCTGCACTGCTCACCCTTGATGGCGGTCGCGATATCCACACTTTCAGCAGCCTCTATGAGCGTTCACCTTACTGGGCTACTATGACACAAATCCGCCCCAGCTATACATTCTTGAATGCCCATCTTGATGGAGGAATCCGCATTATCGAAGGCTTACACCTGCATGTAGGAGGCGGATACAAAATACTCTCCGATGCACTTTTTGAGACAAGTATCGATACGCTGGGCATTACTTTTACTGGCATCAACAACCATAAAGTACAAGTTGCCACTGCTGACGCAAGCATCAGCTATACACATAAGGATCTTGTAAGCCTTTCGGCCAAGAGCACCTACAACCATTGGATGTTGCAAGGTAATCAGGCGCTCCTTGCCCGTGCACCGCAGTTTGATACCGATGTTGATGTCCGTGTGCGCATCATGCCAACCCTTCACACTTACACTAACCTCAAGTGGGTAGTATTTACCGATGTAGCTTCTCGCGAGCGTGCCATTATAGATTGGAGTCTTGGCGCCCACTATGCATTGAACAAACGCTTTGCCTTCTTCCTAGATGCCCACAATCTGCTCAACCGTCGCTACTCATACTACACTGGATACCCCTCACAAGGATTTAATGTATTAGCAGGAGCAAAATTCAAGTTTTAATAAAGTTCATTAAAAGAGGTATTGATATTCAAAAGTGGATGTTGCTACCTTAAAAAAATAATAGGAAACACCGACGGCGTTTCCTATTATTGTGCAAGTCATCAAGTCCTATAAGCGATTTCTTGCCTCGCTTACTTATCTCTTCTTTGGTTTGCGGCGTGCCCATCCTTCTTCGCTGAAGTCAAGCTCTGCTCCGCGCAGCGGACGCTCGTCTTGTTGGAAGAACTGTTTCCAATCATCTTTTTTCATGGGGCCACGCTTGCCTGTATAGCCACGCTCCTCGCGTGAAGGCTTTCGGTTGCTTGAGGGCATAGCATTGCGCTCCTCACGATTCTTGTTCTTCTTTTCAAATTGTGCGAATCCACCGGTGAAATCATCCGTCTTTCGACCTCTCTTCTCCCCTTTCTTTGAAGTTTGTTGTCCGCTGACTATTGGCTGATTCTCATTATCTCCGGCCAACTCTACTACCACATGCTGTCCGTTTACATGGGCATGCTTTAGAGCACGCAGAACGATGTCAGCTTGAGATTCGGGAACTTCAAAGAATGAGAAGTTTTGCATCAAGTCGATACGCCCCATCTCAATGCGCTCGTGGCGTACATGACGGTTTACCATATCAATGACTTGTGCCGCATAGAATCCATCGCGTTTGCCGCGATTTACAAAGAAACGGGCATACCCCTTCTCGGGGTTACGATCACCTTTCTCTTTGCGTCCTTTTGACCGTTGACTGTTGTCTGTTGACCGTTGACCTCTTTCAACAACAGGCTCGGGCTCGGGAGCATTGCTATAGTACTCCACGAAACGGCCAAATTCGCGTGTTACCACGCGGCGAATGATGTCTTCTTTATCCAACCAATCGAGTTTGCGATAGATGGCAGGGAGGAACTCGGCAATATCGTCCTCCTTCACCTCTGTCTTTTCGATATCGTCAATCACCTTCCATAGTTGTTTTTCGCAGATTTCCTTACCTGTAGGTATGGTCCCCTTAACAAACTCCTTCCCGATGACCTTTTCAATCTCGCGCATGCGGCCCTTCTCTCGCAGGTTAATAATGGCAATAGAGGTACCACGCTTGCCTGCACGACCAGTACGGCCACTGCGGTGGGTATAATTTTCTGTATCATCGGGTAAGCCATAGTTGATGACATGAGTGAGATCGTCCACATCAAGTCCGCGAGCAGCCACATCAGTAGCCACGAGCAACTGTATACGGCGCTTACGGAACTTTTGCATCGTAAGGTCACGCTGCTGCTGCGACAACTCACCATGCAAGGCATCAGCATTGTAGCCGTCCTGTATCAATTTGTCAGCAATCTCTTGCGTTTCCATACGGGTACGGCAGAAGATGATACCATATATGTTCGGATAGTAATCAGCAATACGCTTCAATGCCAGATATTTATCCTTGGCATGTACCATGTAGTACACATGATTTACATTCTTCGAACCCTCATTCTTATTACCAATGACAATCTCGTGTGCATCGGTAAGGTAGTTCTTGGCAATGCGAGCAATCTCCTTGCTCATAGTAGCCGAGAAGAGCAGCGTGTTGCGATCGCGAGGTACATCTTCAAGGATGCGGTTTATACTGTCAGTAAATCCCATATTGAGCATTTCGTCAGCCTCATCCAGCACTACATCACGCACGGTCGAGAGGTTTACCACGCCACGCTCCATGAGGTCGATAAGGCGACCTGGTGTGGCCACGATGATGTGTACACCCTTTCTGACATTGCGTATCTGGTTTTCAATAGAGGTACCTCCATACATGGGTACCACACGCAATCCCTCCACATACTTTGAGAATGCGGCCAAATCATCGGCAATCTGCAAGCAGAGCTCGCGTGTAGGGCTCAAAATGAGCGCCTGTGCATAGGGCTGACGGGGATCTACCTTTTGTATGATAGGCAAACCGAATGCTGCCGTCTTACCTGTACCTGTTTGTGCCAAAGCTATCACATCGTTGCCATTGCCCAGCAAGTAAGGTATTACCTCCTCTTGCACCGGCATAGGGTGTTCGAAGCCCAATTCGCTGATGGCTTCGCAAATCTCGGGCATCACGCCCAATTCCTCAAATGTACGCATTATATGTGTGAAGATAAATATATGTGTGCAAAATTAGTGTAAGCCGAGTGAAAAT
>JAFYMV010000213.1 GCA_017548225.1 Bacteroidaceae bacterium
GTCAGCCACTTGGTGAGCGTAGTCGTTGTACTTCTCGCTTATGGGCAATACAACAACTTGGTCGGGAGTCAGCCACAAGGGGAACTTACCGCCGGTGTGCTCGATGAGCACAGCCACGAAGCGCTCCATAGAGCCGAAGGGAGCACGGTGAATCATCACGGGCTGATACTTCTGGTTGTCGCTACCGGTGTACTCGAGGTTAAAGCGCTCGGGCAAGTTGTAGTCCACCTGGATAGTACCCAACTGCCAACGACGGCCGATAGCATCCTTCACCATGAAGTCGAGCTTAGGACCATAGAATGCAGCCTCGCCAGTCTCAACGCGAGCGTTCAAGCCCTTCTCCTGACAAGCCTCAACGATAGCCTGCTCGGCACGCTGCCAGTTGTCATCAGTACCTACATACTTGGTAGTATTGTTGGGGTCGCGGAGTGAGATCTGTGCCTCGTAGTTCTCGAAGTTGAGCGCCTTGAAGATGATCTCAATGATATCCATTACGCGAGTAAACTCCTCCTTCACCTGGTCGGGGCGGCAGAAGATATGCGCGTCATCCTGTGTGAAGCTGCGCACGCGGGTCAAGCCATGAAGCTCACCGCTCTGCTCGTAACGGTATACGGTACCGAACTCAGCAAGACGGATAGGCAGATCCTTGTATGAGCGGGGCTGATGCTTGTAGATCATACAGTGGTGGGGGCAGTTCATAGGCTTCAGCAAGTACACCTCACCCTCCTCAGGAGTGGTGATGGGTTGGAAGCTATCCTTACCATAGTGATCCCAGTGACCAGAGGTTACATAGAGGTTCTTGTTACCGATGTGGGGAGTCATCACCTGCTGGTAGCCGAAACGCTTCTGGATGCGCTTCAAGAAGTCCTCGAGGCGCAAGCGTAGTGCTGTACCGCGGGGCAACCACATGGGCAAGCCCTTACCTACGGTCTCAGAGAACATGAAGAGCTCGAGCTCCTTACCAATCTTACGGTGGTCGCGCTTCTTGGCCTCCTCCATCATCACGAGATACTCATCGAGCATCTTCTTCTTGGGGAATGAGATACCATAGATACGGGTCATCATCTTGCGCTTCTCGTCGCCACGCCAGTAGGCACCAGCCACAGAGGTCAGCTTAATAGCCTTGATGGGCGCTGTGCTCATGAGGTGCGGGCCACGGCAGAGGTCGGTGAAGGCACCCTGAGTATAGGTAGTGATGGTACCGTCCTCAAGTTCAGAGATAAGCTCACACTTATAGGTCTCGCCACGCTCTGAGAACATCTTGAGCACCTCATCCTTAGAGATCTCGTTGCGTACTACGCTCTCGTTCTTAGCTACGAGCTCGGCCATCTTCTTCTCGATGTTCACGAGGTCGCCCTCCTTGATGGTCACGCCCTCGCCCGGATCTACATCATAGTAGAAACCGCTCTCGATAGCGGGACCGATACCGAACTGGATATTGGGATAGAGCTCCTGCAGCGCCTCTGCCAAGAGGTGGGCGCTAGTGTGCCAGAAGGCATGCTTAGCCTCAGCATCGTCCCACTTATGGAGACGGATTGAAGCATCCTCATTGATGGGGCGGTTGAGCTCCACGATTTCGTCATTCACGCTGCACGCCAGCACATCCTGTGCCAAGCGGCTACTGATGCTCTCGGCGATCTGCAAGCCGGTAACACCAGCTTCGTACTCTCTTACCGAGCCATCAGGGAAAGTAATTTTAACCATTGTCATATATGTTTATTTTTTCGTTTTCCTATTCCTTATATATATGGGCTCAAAAAAACATATTTTCCGCCCAACATACAATTGGCGGCAAAATTAGCGAATTAATTCCATATGCGCAATTTTTTCGCTCCCCTACTCCATGATTTTCCCTATTTTTTTGTAACTTTGCAGCCCCAAAATTACGGGAGCGAATCTGTTTGTACAGGCAGATTCCTGAAACATGGTAAAGGTAAAAGACAATATATAGATTCTTAATATATATAATCGTATGGGTGGTTTTTTCGGAACAGTATCCAAAGCAGCATGCGTGACCGACTTATTCTACGGCACCGACTATAATTCACATATGGGCACCAAGCGTGGCGGTATGGCCACCTATGCCAAGGGTAAAGGATTTATGCGCTCTATCCACAACCTGGAGAGTTCATACTTCCGCACCAAGTTTGAGCACGAACTCCCCAAGTTCGAAGGCAACTCAGGCATCGGCATCATCAGCGACACCGACCCCCAGCCCATCCTCATCAACTCACACCTCGGCAAGTTTGCCATCGTCACCGTAGCTCGTGTCAACAACATGCAGGAGCTTGAGCAAGACCTCCTCGCATCCAACATGCACTTCTCGGAGATGAGTCTCTCCAAGACCAACCAAACCGAGCTCATCGCTCTCCTTATTATACAAGGTAAGGACTTTGTCGACGGCATCGAGAATGTGTTCCGCAAGATTAAGGGCTCATGTTCTATGCTCATCCTCACTGAAGACGGCATCATCGCCGCCCGCGACCAGTGGGGACGCACCCCCATCGTCATCGGTAAGAAAGACGGCGCCTATGCTGCTACGAGCGAGACCAACAGTTTCCCCAACCTCGGCTACCAGATAGAGCACTATGTAGGTCCCGGCGAGATTGTACGCCTCCGTGCCGACGGCTTCGAGCAGATGCGCAAGCCCAACGACAAGTTGCAGATATGCTCCTTCCTGTGGGTATACTACGGCTTCCCCAACTCATGCTACGAAGGCAAGAATGTAGAGGATGCCCGCTATGCCACCGGCTATAAGATGGCCCAGCAGGATGCTTCAGAGGTA
>JAFYMV010000214.1 GCA_017548225.1 Bacteroidaceae bacterium
GGCTTGTGTCCCATCTTGAGGTGCATACAGCGGCTCTCGCACTGCTTCTCCTGCGGACATACTCGGCCACATACGGCGGGCAGTGCCGAGGTGAGTTTGAGCACGCGGGCTGCTTCGAGAATCTCGCCACGCTCGATGTTCTTTACAAATGAGGGGATGTTGATACCTACGGGGCAACCCTCCATACAGGTGGGATTGGCGCAGTCGAGACAACGCTTGGCCTCGGTGAGCGCCTGCTCCATGGTGAGACCCTGGTTTACCTCTTCGCGCAGCTGGTGGCGACGGTAGTCGGGGGCGAGCTCGGGCATCTCGCAGCGCTCAATCTGGGTGCGCTCCTTGGCTTTCATGCTCTTGCGCAGTGCCTCACGCCACTCGCTGTTGCGGTCGATGTCGACGGGTGTTGATGCTGCATTCTCTGAGCACTCCGAGGTCTCTGAACACTTAGAACTCTCAGAAAGAACGGGATGGGTATGCTCGGGCTTCTCCATCTCTTGTACTTCGATGTCCTTGAAGGCGCCCATGCGTTTGAGCATCTCATCGAAGTCTACCTGATGGCCGTCAAACTCGGGGCCGTCAACGCACACGAACTTGGTCTTGCCACCTACGGTGATGCGGCAAGCACCGCACATACCAGTACCGTCTACCATGATGGTGTTGAGTGATACATCGGTGGGGATTTCATATTTCTTGGTGAGGAGACACACGAACTTCATCATGATGGCGGGGCCGATGGCGAAGCACTTGTTTACCTTCTCGCGCTGGATGATGCTCTCGATACCTTCGGTTACGAGGCCCTTATTGCCGTATGAGCCGTCGTCGGTCATAATCACTACCTCGTCAGAGCTTTGGCGCACCTCGTCCTCCAAGATGATAAGGTCTTTAGAGCGGCCGGCAAGTACCGAGATGACGCGGTTGCCTGCAGCCTTCAATGCCTGGATGATGGGGAGCATGGGAGCCACACCTACACCACCACCGGCACATACTACGGTGCCGAAATTCTCGATGTGTGTAGCCTGACCAAGAGGACCTACGATGTCGGCAATGGTGTCGCCTACATTGAGGTCGCAGATTTGGGTTGATGAGTGGCCCACCTTCTGGATAACCAAAGTGATGGTACCCTTCTCAATATCAGCACCAGCAATGGTGAGAGGCACGCGTTCGCCCTTCTCGCCAAGGCGTACTATAACGAAATGACCCGCCTTGCGTGAACGCGCAATGAGCGGAGCGGTAATCTCAAGCTTGAAAACCTTCTCGGAAAACTGATGTTTGCTTACTACGGTATACATAGTCGTATTTTTGATTTATTTTATGTTATCCTACTAAAATAATATGCACATGCATGTGCAACCTATTGGGATGCAAAGGTAAACATTTTATATGATTTTCATAGCCAAACCATACAAAAAGATAGAAAATAGTGAAAAGAGGTGTCTTGCTGCAGAGGTATGGCGCTTATCGGTAGCTCTCTGTTACGATTTCGGCAGCTCGCGGCAGGGTCTCGGGTTTGCCGGCATCGACCCAACGGAAGTCTTCGGGCGCCTCTATGCCGCAGATGCGGTGGCGTGATGCGTGTTGCCAGTAGAAGTTGGTAATGGAGAATATCTCGCCCTGTTGCTCGAGCAGCGGGAAGAGTGAGGGGGAGATGATGTGTATGCCTGAGAAGGCGAGCAGATGGTAGCGTTCGTCATCTTCGGCAAGGTGCTCAAGTACAGGAGGCAGATGGGGGTGTGAGGTGCGTACCTCGCCCGTTTGTGTGTTTTTCCATGCCACGAGACGGTCTTCGTTGTCAAAGACGAAGTAGCGTGAGGTGTGGCGACGGCTTACGAGGAGTGAGGCATCGGCTCCGCTATGGATATGGGTGGCGTAGAGTGTGGCGAGGTCAGCATTGGAGAAGATGTCCACATTGTGCACCAGTACCGGGTGGGCGGCATCAAACAGGGGGAGGGCTTTGCGTATGCCTCCACCGGTGTCGAGCAATTGTCCGCGTTCGTCAGAGAAGGCTACCTCAAGTCCGAAACCATTGTTTGCCGTTACATAATCGATAATCTGTTCGGCATAGTGGTGCACATTGATAACCACTCGCTCACAGCCAGCATTGCGCAAGCGCAGCAGCTGGTGGGCTATCATGGGGAGTCCTGCTACCTCTACCATCGCCTTGGGGCAGTGGTCGGTATAGGGCTTGAGTCGTGTGCCGAGTCCGGCAGCGAATATCATTGCGTTTTTCATCCTATCTGTTTTTGCCAAAGTCTTTATCTATTTTCAAGAATGCTGATACCACGAAGGTTACGATGCAGCATGCCATGATCCAAAGGAAGAAACCCTTGTATCCCATCCACTCCTGCAATGCACCTGATAACATGCCCGGAAGCATCATGCCTGCGGCCATGAAGGCGGTGGCAATGGCATAGTGGGCAGTCTCATGGGTGCCGCGTGCGTAGTATATAAGGAATAGCATGTAGGCGGTGAAGCCGAAGCCATAGCCCATCTGCTCGATGAAGAGGCATGAGGAGATGAGGTATAGGTTGCTGGGTTGTGTGTAAGAGAGATATACATACACGACATCGGGTAGCGAGATAGCCCACACCATAGGCCATAGCCAGCGTTTGAGTCCGCCGCGCGAGATGCACACTCCGCCAAGGATACCACCAAGGGTCAGTCCTATAGGACCTAATGTGCCTTGTATGACACCGATTTGTTCGAGCGTGAGCCCCAGTCCGCCCTCTGTCAAGGGGTCCATGAGGAAGGGGATGCTCATCTTGGATAGCTGGGCTTCGGGGAAGCGGAAGAGCAGCATGAAGAGCAGTGCAGGCACCACGCCCTCTTTCTTGAAGAAGGTGGCGAAGGTGTGGGCAAACTCCTTCAGGAGGTCGCGTGCCGCAAGGTTGCGCTGCTGGTCGGTATGGGGACGGGGTAATACCCATGCATGGTAGGCGCCTACAAGGATGAACAGCGCTGCGGCGCCATAGAATGCCTCCGTCCAAGCCTGCTGTACATTGTTGTCATGATGGCGCAAGAGCCAATTCACCATGATCAGCATACCTCCCTGTCCGGTCAGCGTAGCCAAACGGTAGAAAGTGCTGCGTATGCCCACGAAGAACGACTGCTCGCCCTCATCGAGTGCCATCATATAGAAGCCGTCAGCAGCCACATCGTGCGTAGCGGAGCTAAAGGCTAGGAGCCAAAAGATGGCCAGTGTCCATTGCAAATAGCTTGCCATAGGTAGCGTAAAGGCAATACCTGCCATACCTGCCCCCATGAGTAGCTGCATGGCGACTATCCACCAGCGCTTGGTCTTCAGCAAATCCACAAAGGGACTCCATAGGGGCTTGATGAGCCACGGCAGATAAAACCATCCCGTGTAGTAGGCCACTTCGGCATTGCCCAACCCCAGTTGCTTGTACATCACCACCGATAGGGTAATGACAAGGATGTAGGGGAGTCCTTCGGCAAAGTAGAGCGAGGGCACCCATGTCCAAGGTATATGTCGTTTAGATTGTTGCATAGCTTGTTTTTGATTGTATGACAAAGGTAGTGCAAGCCGAGTGAAAAACCAAAAACTATTTTGGGTTTTTCCGAGGCGCAGCCTACCTTCAAGTTGTGAATAAAACAAATTAAAGGTAGTGCAAGCCGAGTGAAAAAGCAAGGTATGTTTTGTATTTTCGCTTCGCTTTACTTTTACAAACTTTAATCAGCTACGCATCTTGAAGTTAGGCGGTAGGCGACAAGTCGCACTCCTTTGGGGAGATAAACCTCCCGTTGTCGCAACCGACGCTAACGCTCCGCGTCGGCGGAAAAACACAAGTAAACTTGGTTTTTCTCTCGCCTTGCACTAACTTTGCACTCATTATGATAAGTATCGAAAATCTCAAGGTTGAGTTTGGCGCTACGCCATTGTTTGAAGGAGTCAGTTATATCATCAATCCGAAAGACCGCATTGCTCTCGTAGGTAAGAACGGAGCGGGCAAGAGTACCATGCTTAAGATATTGGCAGGGCTGCAGCAGCCTACCGATGGTACGGTGAGCATGCCCAAGGGCATCTCGGTGTGCTACTTGCCACAGGTGATGAAACTGGCCGACTCGCGTACTGTGCGTGAGGAGACCGAACTAGCGTTTGCTCACATCAGCGAGCAGAAAGCGCTTATTGACCGATTGGCTGCTGAGCTGGCCGAACGCACCGACTATGAGAGTGAGGGATATCACGAGCTGATCGACCGCTTTACGCGTGAGAACGAGCGCTTCCAAATCATTGGTGGTGCCAACTACCATGCCGAGATGGAGCAGACGCTCTGTGGATTGGGATTTAGCCGTGATGACTTTGATCGCCCCACTTCGGAGTTTTCGGGCGGATGGCGTATGCGTATCGAGCTGGCCAAGCTATTGCTACAACACCCCGATGTGTTGTTGCTCGATGAGCCTACCAACCATCTTGACATCGAGAGTATACAGTGGCTTGAGGAGTTTCTTGCACGCAATGGCAAGGCTGTGGTGCTCGTGAGCCACGACCGCGCCTTTATCAATAATGTTACTAATCGTACCATTGAGATCACTTGTGGTACCATTCATGACTATAAAGTAAAGTACGATGAGTATGTGGTACTGCGTCGCGAGCGTCGTGAGCAGCAGTTGCGTGCTTATGAAAACCAGCAGAAGGAGATTGCTGATATCACTGACTTTATCGAGCGATTCCGCTACAAGCCCACCAAAGCTATCCAGGTGCAGAGCCGCATCAAGCAGCTGGAGAAGATGGTGCCTGTAGTCATTGACGAGGAGGACCGCAGTACCTTGCGCCTCAAGTTCCGCCCGGCACAGCGCAGCGGAAACTATCCGGTGATATGTGAAGATGTAGCCAAAAGTTACAACCATCTTGTCTTCAAGGATGCTACCCTTACCATTCATCGTGGCGAAAAGGTGGCCTTCGTGGGCAAGAACGGTGAGGGTAAGACTACCCTTGTCAAGTGTATCATGGGCGAGATTCCCTTTGATGGTAAGCTCACCATAGGACACAATGTGGAGATAGGCTACTTTGCGCAGAATCAGGCGCAACTGCTGGATGAAAATCTGACCGTATTTGAAACCATTGACCGTGTTGCCGTAGGCGATATTCGCCTGAAGATACGCGATATCTTGGGTGCCTTTATGTTTGGTGGCGAGGCTTCAGACAAGAAGGTGAAGGTGCTCTCGGGTGGTGAGCGTAGCCGATTGGCCATGATTAAGCTTCTGCTCGAATCAGTCAATCTGCTCATCCTTGACGAGCCTACCAACCACCTCGATATGCGCTCAAAGGATGTGCTGAAGGAGGCTATCCGTGAGTTTGACGGTACGGTCATCATCGTCAGTCATGACCGTGAGTTCCTTGACGGACTTGTCACTAAAGTGTATGAGTTTGGTGGTGGTAAGGTGAAAGAGCACTTGGGCGGTATCTACGACTTCTTGCAGAGCAAGCGCATAGATAGTCTTGATAGCTTGGGCGCAAAACCGCAGAGCCTATCGTCTGCTCCGAGTGCCCAGAAGATTGAGCCAAAAGCCTCATCTGGTGCCATGGATTATGCCGCCCGCAAAGAGCAAGCCAAGCAGCAACGCAAGGCGCAAAAGCGTGTGGAGGAGTGCGAGAAGAAGGTGGCTAAAATAGAAGCCGAACTTAAAGAGCTGGAAGAGTGGATGGCTACTCCGTCAGGTGCGGCCAACCCTGCCCTTTTCGAGCAATATGGCAAACTGAAAGAGACATTGTCGCAAGCCGAAGCCGAATGGGAAGAGGCGATGATGGCATTGGAGGAGTAAACTCCCAAGCGTATTGATATAAATGAAGAAGAGCCTGTCAGTTGACGGGCTCTTCTCCTTTTTATGTATGTGGGGGTGTGAT
Source organism: Bacteroidaceae bacterium (assembly GCA_017548225.1). Classification (GTDB taxonomy): domain Bacteria; phylum Bacteroidota; class Bacteroidia; order Bacteroidales; family Bacteroidaceae; genus UBA1189. Next base: position 5,861 of record JAFYMV010000214.1, read on the forward strand.
TATCTCACAAAGTTCTCCACCTTGAGGTTGGTGATGCCACTCTTGAAATTGCCCGCTTTCTGCAAGGGGAAGAAGAGGGTAGGCACATAGTCGAATGAGTTGGTGCTTGATACCCAACGCTTGGCGCGCTTGAGCTCGTCAACGAGCTTGCCATTGACAAAGAGGCGGGTGGCGGTGTTGGTGCACTCAATGCGGATGTCGGCATCCCATCCCTCTCTTACATAATAGTCAAAAGTGTTGAGGTAGCCATCGCGCACGAAAGCCATACGGCCATCAATGGGGCTGCTCAGATAGAACTCGGTGTCCTCATTAGAGAAGAGCAGTGTGCCGCGCTCCTCCTTGGCAGCATCGAGGTGGAACGATACGGTGTAGCCATAACTTGCCTCCTTGATGGGGTAGGTGGTGCCGGGTTTAACAGTCGCGAGCTCGTAAACTACGCTGTTGGGCTCACCCTTGATGCGACCCATCTCGTTCACGCCAGGAGCCTCGCTCAAGAGGTCGCGTTTCTGATTAAACTCCTCGAAGGGTACGGTCTTGTAGGTAGGGCTCCATGTTGAGGCTGCGATGACTTGCAAACCAGGATAGCAGCGGTGATGGATATCATCCACCGAGATGCCATTGCCCGCCACATCATTCCATACAGCGTACATACCGCCAAGGATGGCAGGGTCGCAATCCTCAAACTTCTGGTTACCGATGACAGAGGGATTCCATGAATTATACAAGTAGGGCAGGTTGAGGTAGTCGTAGTAGTAGCCTGCTGCGGGCACGATGTATACCGAGCCGTCGGGGATGCTGATGAGCTGGTAGCCCTGCTCCTTCATGTCGGTGGGGTTAGCATAGCCGTTATACCAGCAGTGCATGATGACATTCTCCGACTTTACGGGTGTCTCTCCCTGTGCATGAGTGAGCGCTCCCCATACGCAAGCTTGCTTGCCAAAACTCTCGATATGGCGGATGTAGTGGTCGGTGAAGGCGCGGAACTTCTCCACAGTCTCCTTCTCGGCATTAGAGTACTCGTCAGTGCCGATGTGTACCTGCTTGCCTACGAATACGGGGTCCTCGCCTTCGAGGTACTCGGTAAAGAGCGAGTCGAGGAATGTATATACATTGGGGTTGAAGAGGTCAAGATGGTCAACGCCATACTTCTCTGTGCCGAGCTCCTTGCGGAAGTGTGTGAAGGCGAGTGAGTGAGCGGGCACATCAATCTCGGGGATGATGTTTACGCCAATCTTGGCTGCATCTTTTTGGAACTGGCGGAACTCATCCTTGCCATAGAATCCGTCTTTGGCTGTAAGCTCGGGGAAGAGTTCGCTCTCCATGCGGAAA
>JAFYMV010000215.1 GCA_017548225.1 Bacteroidaceae bacterium
AATGACGCTGAGTTTGACCTCACCAAAGTGGTACGCACTGGCGAGAACAACATCTCTGTACAGGTATTCCGCTGGAGCGATGGCTCATACCTCGAAGGTCAGGATATGTGGCACATGAGCGGTATACATCGCGATGTATATATCTTTGCTACTCCGCTCGTACATGTGGCTGACCACTATATCACTGCTACGCTTGATAAGAATGCTAACTACACATCGGGCAGCATGAATGTAGCACTCAAACTTGACAATCGTGATGCTATGGCTGCAAGCAAGCAGGTGGCTGTTCGTCTCATTGCTCCTGATGGTACACTTGTCAAGGAGAGCACCGAGCAGATTGCTTTTGCTTCTTCAGAGACAAGCAAGACTATTAATGTTGAGTTTGCAGGTCTTACCAATTTAAAGGCTTGGACTGCCGAAACCCCCAATCTCTACACTGTGGAGGTGGCGCAGAAAGATGCCAATGGTCGTGAGGAACATGTATTTTCTACCAAGTATGGTTTCCGCCATATCGAGATTGCTAACGGTCTCGTATACATTAATGGTGAGCGTGTGCTCTTCAAGGGTGCCAACTTGCAGGATACACACCCCATTACAGGCCGTACCGTAGACATTGAGACCATGCTCACCGATGTGAAGATGATGAAGCAGTCAAACATGAATACCGTGCGCACCAGCCACTATCCCCGTCAGGCCAAGATGAATGCGATGTTTGACTATTATGGTCTCTATTGCATGGATGAGGCTGATGTGGAGTGTCACAAGAACTGGGAAGACCACAAGTGGGACGGCAAGGGTATCACTGACGCTGCTTCATGGCGTTATCAGTATATCGATCGCACCGTGCGTATGGTGCTTCGCGACCGTAACTTCCCCTCTATCATCTTCTGGAGCTTGGGTAACGAGAGTAACGGTGGTAGCAATTTTACTCATACTTACAATGCTGTGCGTGCTATTGATGATCGTATTATTCATTATGAAGGTGCTACACGCGCAGGCACTGCTCCTACAGATTTGTGGTCAGTGATGTATCCCAATGTTACTAAATGTGAAGATGAAGCTAATCGCAATAGCCGCCAACAACCTTACTTCATGTGCGAGTATGCTCACGCTATGGGTAATGCTGTGGGTAACCTCAAAGAGTATTGGGATATTATCGAGAATAGCACCTATGGTATAGGTGGATGCATCTGGGACTGGTGCGACCAGTCTATCTATGCCTATGAGGATATCAAGAATGGTACTCTTACTGTAGACGGTCTCAATAAGTACCGTACAGGTTATGATTTCCCAGGTCCTCATCAGGGTAACTTCGTGAACAATGGCCTTCTTGCAGCTGACCGTGCTTGGAGCCCCGAGCTGACCGAAGTGAAGAAGGTATACCAGTACATCAAGTTTGTCGGTTTTGACAAGGAAAGCAAGAAACTCACTTTGAAGAATGATTACGACTTCATTACCCTTGAGGGTTTTGAACTCTACTATGCAGTCTCTCTCAATGGTTATACAAAGCAGACGGGTACTGTTGCCCTTCCAGCTGTTGCTGTAGGCGAAACGGCTGAAGTTGCCATCCCCTATACCCTTCTTGACGATGAGGGCGAGCAGCTCATTAACTTTGAGATTCGCTTGCGTGAAGCTACCTCATGGGCTTCAGCGGCATATCCTTTGGCTACCGAGCAGTATACATTGGTAGAGCGTTTAGGTGAGTTTGGATTTGTTGACACTAATTCATCAACTCTTACCATCTCTCAAGAGGGCACTGACTATGTTATCTCTAATGATGAGGGCACTAGCGTTCGCTTTGCTAGCAATGGTGACCTTCTCTCTTGGATGTATAAGAATACTGAGTATCTCGTGAGCGGTCCTGAGTACAGTAACTTCCGTTGGGTCGAAAACGATGGTTATGGTGACTATGCTCCTGGTCATGGAATTACTTTGAAGAGTATTTCAGAGCCCTCATTGGCTGCCGATGGTCGTACTGCTACGGTCGTAGTTACTGGCCAAGGTGATAATTGTGACTACACCTTTACCTACACCATCTATAGCAATGGTGTAGTACAACTCGATGCTGAGTATACTGCTAAAGTCAAGAACCTTCGTCGTATCGGTCTCGACATGAAGTTTGTAGGGGATTATGACCAAGTAGAGTACTATGCTCGTGGCCCGTGGGAAAACTACACCGACCGTCATAGCGGTTCACACATCGGTCGCTACCACACCACTGTGGATGATATGTTTGAACCTTATCCCAAACCCCAAAGCATGGGTAACCGTGAGGCTTTGCGTGATCTTTCTCTCTATACTGTAGAGGAAAATGCCCGTCAGGGTGTACGCATTGAAACACTTGGACAGGTAGCCTTCTCTGTACTTGCTTACGATGATGTTGCTCTTAAGGGCGCAGATCATACATGGGAACTCGAACGTTCTGGTTCTATTTATGCTCACTTTGACTATGCTCAGCTTGGTCTTGGTAATGGAAGCTGTGGGCAGAATACGGGAACTATCGAGGCTTATCAGCTCCCCTCTTCAGGAACTTACAGCTACTCGTTGCGCTTTATTCCCTTGGGAGAGTACGAGGATAGTGATGATGCCACCACTTCTGTGCAGCGTCACTATGCCGTGAAGTTCTGTGCTGCTTCTGATGCTATTGTTTGCACAGGAGATTTCGCTTCCGGCGCTACTGCTACCCTTTATAATATGGGTGGTCTTCCCTTGGGCGCTGCCGAATCGGAGGGCAATACTATCACTCTTCCTGTGAAGTCCATTGCTCATGGTTCATACCTTGTAGTTATCCGCAGCGATGAGGGTGAATATGTGTACAAGATAGCGTTGTAAGGAGTATTCTCTCTAAAGTTTTTTGTATTGAAAAGCGTTGCAAATCTTTTGCAGCGCTTTTCTTTGCTTAACCATTTTTTTTGTGTAAGTTTGCGCCTATTAACATTAGGTTAAGACCAATTTTACAAATCATAAACTACCAAAAAGACTATGGCAAATAGTAAAGAAAAACTTTTCAGCGAGTTTGCACCTACCACCACCGAAGCGTGGAAGGAGAAGGCCGTTGCCGACCTTAAGGGTGCCGACTACGAGAAGAAGCTGGTATGGAAGACCAATGAGGGATTCGCCGTACAGCCCTTCTACCGCCAAGAGGACATCGCCTCACTGGCTACCACCACTGCGCTGCCGGGCGAATTCCCCTATGTGCGTGGTAACAAGAAAGACAACAATGAGTGGCTCGTGCGCCAAGATATCGAGGTGTGTGATTTTGCAGAGGCCAATGCCAAGGCTCGCCATGCCGTAGAGCGTGGTGCTACATCGCTGGGTTTCAAGATTAAGGGTAAGATGCTCTCTGTAGAAGGTATCGAGACCTTGCTTGCAGGCATCCGTGCTTGCTGTGTGGAGCTCAACTTCAGCACCTGTCAGGGCAAGTGCGCTGAGCTCGCAGATATCCTCATTGCCTACTACACCGCTAAGGGTTATGACCTCGAAGTTCTGCGCGGTTCTATCAACTATGATCCCATGAGCAAACTCATTGGTAAGGGTAAGGAGATAGGCGAATATGCCGACACCATGAAGGCGCTCGTAGAGAAGATGCAAGCGCTGCCCAAGTACAAGTGTGTTGCTGTAGGTGCTCTCGCACTCAACAATGCAGGTTCATACATCAGCCAGGAGTTGGGTTATGCCCTCGCTTGGGGTAATGAGTACCTCGGCGCTATGGTTGAGGCTGGTGTTCCCGTTGATGTAGCTGCCAAGAAGATGAAGTTTAACTTCGGTATCTCAAGCAACTACTTCATGGAGATTGCCAAGTTCCGCGCTGCTCGTATGTTGTGGGCTACCATCGTGAAGCAGTATGAGCCCAAGTGCGACTGCTCATGCAAGATGATAGCACATGCCGAGACATCTACCTTCAATATGACACTTTTCGATGCACATGTAAACATGCTGCGTACCCAGACCGAGGCCATGAGTGCCGCTATCGCTGGTGTAGACAGTATCACCGTGTGCCCCTTCGATAAGACCTATGAGACTCCCGATGAGTTTGCTGAGCGCATCGCTCGCAACCAACAGCTCCTGCTCAAGGAGGAGTGTCACCTCGACAAGACCGTAGACCCCGCTGCAGGTTCATACTACATCGAAACCCTCACAGCCTCTATCGCCCAGCAGGCGTGGAAGCTTTTCCTCGAGGTAGAGAAGGCTGGTGGCTTCCTTGCTGAGGCTAAAGCCGGTAACA
>JAFYMV010000032.1 GCA_017548225.1 Bacteroidaceae bacterium
GTATGCACAGCATTGAAGAACAACGATGAGGTTATCGCATCACTTTCTGAGCGTATCCTCGGTCGTGTATCTGTTCACGATATCGTCCACCCCCACACAGGCGAACTCATTGTTGCCGGTGGTGAGGAAATCACAGAGGACATTGCCAAGAAGATCGAAGACTCTCCTATCGAGAGCGTTGAGATCCGTTCGGTGCTTACCTGTGAGTCTAAGAAGGGTGTTTGTGCTAAGTGTTATGGCCGCAACTTGGCTACCAGCCGTATGGTTGAGAAGGGTGAGGCAGTCGGCGTTATCGCAGCACAGTCAATCGGTGAGCCTGGTACACAGCTTACACTTCGTACCTTCCACGCCGGTGGTACCGCTTCTAACATCGCAGCTAACGCTACTATCATGGCTAAGAACAATTGCCGCGTAGAGTTCGACGAGCTCCGTACCGTTGACGCTGTAGATGAGACAGGCGAAGCAGTGAAGATCGTTGTTGGTCGTCTGGGTGAGGTTCGCTTCGTTGACCAGAACACCGATATCACACTCTCAACACAGTCATTGCCTTATGGTTCTACCCTCTTCGTTGCCGACAAGACTATCGTAGAGAAGGGCACAATGATTGCTAAGTGGGACCCCTTCAATGCCGTAATCATTACCGAAATGGGTGGTCGCGTGCAGTTCGAGTCAGTTATCGAGGGTGTAACCTACCGTGTTGACTCTGACGAGGCTACCGGTCTCCGCGAGGTGATTATCATTGAGTCTAAAGACAAGACCAAGATACCTTCAGCTCACATCTTGAATGAGGATGGCATGATTATCCGTACCTACAACCTCCCCGTGGGTGGTCATGTGGTTATCGAGGATGGTCAGTTGCTCAAGGCCGGTGAGGTTCTCGTTAAGATTCCTCGTGCTCAGGGTAAGGCTGGTGATATCACCGGTGGTCTTCCCCGTGTTACCGAGCTCTTCGAGGCACGCAACCCGTCTAACCCCGCAGTTGTATCTGAAATCGATGGTGAGGTTACCATGGGTAAGGTTAAGCGTGGTAATCGTGAGGTTATCGTTACCTCTAAGACTGGCGATGTGAAGAAGTATCTTATCTCACTCTCTAAGCAGATCCTTGTACAGGAGAACGACTATGTTCGTGCTGGTACACCGCTCTCTGACGGTGCTATCACTCCGCAGGACATCCTTGCCATCAAGGGTCCCACTGCAGTACAGGAGTACATCGTTAACGAAGTACAGGATGTATACCGTTTGCAGGGTGTAAAGATCAATGATAAGCACTTTGAGATTATCGTGCGTCAGATGATGCGTAAGGTACAGATTGAAGAGGCTGGTGATACACGCTTCCTCGAGGCTCAGATTGTAGACAAGCTCGACTTTATGGAAGAGAATGATCGTATCTGGGGTAAGAAGGTAGTCGTTGATGCTGGTGATTCAGAGAACCTTGCAGCTGGTCAGATTGTGACCGCTCGCAAGCTCCGCGATGAGAACAGCTCACTCAAGCGCCGCGACCTCAAGCTTGTGCAAGTGCGCGATGCTGTGCCCGCTACCTCTACACAGATCCTCCAGGGTATTACCCGCGCTGCATTGCAGACCTCAAGCTTCATGTCAGCTGCATCGTTCCAGGAGACCACCAAGGTGCTCAACGACGCTGCTATCAACGGCAAGAGCGACCGTCTCGAGGGTATGAAGGAGAATGTTATCTGCGGTCACCTCATCCCCGCCGGTACTGGTCAGCGCGAGTTCGAGAAGATTGTCGTTGGCTCACGCGAAGACTACGAGCGCACTATAGCCAACCGTCGCAATGTTATCGACTTTAGCGATCCCGTAGAGTAATCTATAGAGACTCTTATACATCAAAGTTGGGCAGACCTGAATCATTCGGGCCTGCTCAACTTCTTTTTGTATAGGGCCTGCCCTAAGTCGTGGTTGCTCTTTGGGGCGAACGAAAAGCTATGAAAAGACTCGGAAAAATCTCTATATAGATTAGAAAAAATCTCTTTGTCCGTTTTTGGAAAAGTCTTTCTGCATTTTTTCTGTTGCAGGCCTGCAATTTTTTCTTTGCCTTCATCGGCACTACAATATCTATACCTTAGAAGGTGGCTTCACTTTTTGTACCAGTGATAATGTCTTTTGGTAGGCTCCTCTACTTGCTGTCGCACCAGCCCCGCGGTGTTGTGTAGCTGAAAGCAACAAAGAGGCGTAAGGCTTAAATGAGATGGCAAGATTATAGCAAGTAAATGGCAACAAAATGGCAGCTAAAATTGAGTTAAATGGCTAATATACAACGGTGTATGTTGTGCAAATGGCAAATAGCTTACTTTCTCTATGTTTTTGTGTGCACCAGCCATACCTGACCCCATTAAGATAGCATGCTAAGAGCAGCTTCGCACTTACGGTCTAAAGCCTTATTCTTGCAATATTCCTTCTATATCCTTTTCCCAACCTATAGTGCAGCTACTAATAAATGTGTTTTAGCTACAACCTCATGGCATTTCTATTAGATTGCAGAGGAGTATTAAAGAGGTGTTAAAGAAGCCTGTCCACCAACGGCCTTTATCTGTTATTTCTAGCAGGGAAACAATAAAAATATAGGCATAGCACACCTACACGTAAGGTGTTAACAAAGTAATAACTCTCCTTTGATAAGAGAACCCCTTCCCACGATTACTGTGGGAAGGGGTTCTCTTATTTTAGTTTTTAAGAAGGGGGCCATCACTTCAAGAAGGTGTGTGGGGTGGAAGTGAAGGCGATACGAGAGGGGGCGTTGCCTGTGGTGGCCTTCCACTGGAGCTGGCCTTCGGGAGTGAAGCAGTACACTTTGCCAGGAGCGATAAAGTCGCCAGCGTCGGTGATGTAGAGTTCGCGGGTGGTGGGGTTAACGGCCACAGCGTAGGGCATCACGATCTGCTGCTCGGTGTCATCGATGATGAAGCGGTCAGCAATGACCTCGCGGGTGCGGGTGTCGACGAGGTGGTAGGTGATAACCCAATCGTTGGCGGCATAGCTCCACTCGGCACCGTAGATGTAGAGCGAGTCGCCTGCCATAGCCATGCCGCTGTTGACGATGTCGAGCGAGTCGCACACACGACGGGTGGTGGGGTCTACGACATAGGTCTTGGGCGCAATCGTGTTGTAGTCGCCAAGCGAGCTCACCCAGATATAGCCTTGAGGGTCTACTTGTAGGCTGTGCAGGTTGATGGCTACATCGATGGTGTCGGTAACGGTGAAGGTGGAGAGGTCGATGACCGACAGCGTGCGGTCGTAGTTGGGGAATCGGTAACCGCCCGAGTTGGCTACATAGAGGTGACCGCCATGCACGACCAGCTCTTCGGGCTGATAGCCTACGATGCAGGTGTCGATGATGGCTAGGCGGTCGATGTCAATGCGGGCTACATAGCCAAGTTGTGAGGTGGGGTCTATCTCTACGGGGCCGGCAAAGCTGCTCACATAGGCGTAGCGGTCGTGGAAGGTGATGTGGCGGCAGTTGGGGATGGAGAGCTGCGTGATGTGGCGCGTGGTGGCGGCATCCATCACTTCGACGAGATTGGATTGGTTGATGACTGCCCATAGCTTGCCGTCGTAGACTTGCAAGTCGTTGCCCATGTCGCCCAGCTCGTTCACCACATCGGGGTTGGCTTCGCCATAGATGTTGCGGTGGTAGTTGCCGGTGAGGGCGTCGTAGTAGTCGAGCGTGCACTTGTTGCTGCCCATATTGCCTGCGTTGAGAAGGTAGAAGCCCCTAACGGAGGTGGTGTCTGTGGAGGATATGTATATGCCCGTACCTACCTGCTCTACCTGCGAGGGGATGACGGGCTCGTCGCCCGTACGGCACGAGGCGAGAAGAAGGCTGAGGAGGAGAAATAGGGGAAAGGTGAAGGGTGAGAGGGGATGGCTCATCTTATTCATAACATCATATTTAGTTTGAGTTTAAAATTCGTGCCTGGCATGGGATAGCATTGCACGACTTCGTATTGTTGGTTGAAGAGGTTGTTGACCTCTGCTGATACGCGCAGGAGGTATTGTTTCACCTTCAGCTCGCGCGAGAGTGAGAGGTCGCTCGTATACCAGGGCTTGGAGTAGTTCTCGAGGATGTTGGCACTGGCCTCGTAGCGTTCGCCCGTATAGATGAAGCTATAGTTGACGCTCCATGCTCCGCGCGTGGCGGCAACGATGGCCGACCCGGCATGGCGGGGGATGTAGGGGAGCTGGCCGCCATACCACTCGCTGCGACGGTCAGTATGATCCATTGCTCGGTTATAGGTATAGGTGGCCGAGGTGCTGATGTCGGTATCGGCCACACGCCATAGTGCCTTGACAGCTACATCGGCGCCCCAGATATGGCAGAGGCCGAAGTTCATCATCGTCCAGCGAAACTGGTTGCTCGTGGGCATGGCCACAATCTTGTCCTCCACCTCATTGAAGTAGCCGTCGACCTGTAGCTGTACGCCTTGCAGAAGGTCCTTCCCGCAGGGGATGTCGTAGGTGAAGCCAAGATCGTACTGGGTGGTATACTCGGGTTTCAAGGCCTTATTGCCGATGAAGGTATAGTAAAGATCATTGAAGGTAGGCATGCGGAATATGCGTTTGTAGAAGCTGCGCAGGGCGAGGGGACCCGTCTTCCAGCTCATGGCTACGGTGGGGGTCAGCACGCTCTTGGTGCCTGCGGCGCCACCCACCGCTCGGGTGCGGTCATCGACATAGGTGTGGAGCAGCGATGTCTGTGCTGAGAAGTCGCCCAGCGTGAGGCTTGCCGCCAGCGAAGTGAGCGCTGTCCAGCGGGTGGGATAGACGAAGTTGGTAAGGTTGGCATCGAGATAGTTGTACTGCACATCGTTGGCCAAAGAGAGCGAAAGCCACTCGGCGGGGGAGTAGAGATGCGATGCCGAAAGGTATGCCTCAGTCTGCCGGTAGCTATTGTCGGTGTACATCGTGGTAACATCGAGGCGCGGATCGCTCAAGTAGCGCAGGTAGTCGTAGGCCACCTTGCCATTGAGCAAGAGCGAGTAGCGGTCGGCAAGGCCCTTGCGCCACGAGGCTTGGCCGAATACCGAGCTATCCCACTGGCGGTCCTGGTGGCGGAACTTGCCGGGCTCCTCGCGTACGGCGGCGCCGGGATAGCCGCGCTCGCTGTCATAAAAGTAGAGCTTGGCACGCCACTCACCACGCTCCATAGCGCCAAAGAGTGCCGACTCTATGCGCAATGCCTCGACATCGCCGTTTCTGCGCACCTCGGTCGTGTCGTACCCGTTCTTCTTGGCATAGCGGAATTTATACTCGCCCGAGGTGGTCATATACTCGGCACTCACCTGCGCCGATATACGCTCGGTGAGGCGCTGCTCCCACAACAACGAGGGGTTATAGGTATCAAACGAGCCGACCTTCATTCCTATATTAATATGTCGGCGCTCACCGTTGATAAATATGGGCTTGCGGGTTTGCATGTATACGGAGGATGCCGAGCTGTAGTCTTTGGCCGTCTGGTGAATGGTAGATTTCTGCCCATTGTAGAGTTGCAATGCCTCCATATTGTCAAGCGAGAAGCGCCCCAAGTCTATCTGCCCATTCTGCGCATTGCCCAACTGCACGCCATCGTAGAACACACCGGTATGATTCGTGCCCAGCGAGCGTACATTGACGGTCTTCAAGCCGCCTATACCGCCATAGTCCTTAATCTGTACACCAGCAAAGTAGCGTATGGCATCGGCCACCGAATAGGCGCTGAGTTGGCGCAATGCATCGCCCTCGAGCTGCTGCACAGGGATGACATCGCGGCGCACACGACGAGCCACCACGGTAACCTCATCGATGAAGTTCGTGAGCGTGTCGGTCATTGTCTCTGCATGGCTGCAAAGCGTGGCCAAGGCCAAGAGTACGACACATACCAAGCGGGGATGTCTTCTGTTTTTACTCATTCCTATTCTTTCCGTAGACCTGCGTCAAGAATACATGTTTTGTTATGTACGGTCGGTCTTCTGACTTGTCCCGTTTATTGCGCCTTCCCAACATGATGTCAGTGGCTAAAGAGTGCAATAAACACATCGTGGCAAAGGAACTCACAGCAGCAGGTACTGTCCCGGATTTTCACCGGATTCCCGTAAATCCAAGTCCTCGCACAGACTCGGAAACCGTTACAGCGGACAAAGGTAGTGCAATTTGCGGGGAGTACCAAACAAACTGATTATTAATTGGAATAAATGAGGGGTTATGTTATCGGAGGGACTTTTTGTATAACTTGAATTTCCTCCTTATGTTTGCGCCCATAATCAAGCGGAACTTGATGAATAAGGGTTGCATTGGCTGTGCGTGAAAAGGTAGGGAGATGCCTTCAGAAGGCACCTCCCTTACTCGTTAAATATTGAGTTTGTCGATTTTTAGAATAAAGTGTCTTTCGACTTTTCTGATATTAAGCCACAAGGCGCGTAATCCATATCCATAGCGGGGCGGTGAGCACAAACATGAAGATGCTGAAGGCCAATGTGGAGGTGCCAGTGCGTACATACTGCTGGTAACGGCTGCCGATGATGATGCCCGAAAAGGCGGGAGGTAGGGCACCGGCAAGCACCATCATTTGTAGCTTGATGGGGTCCATCTTGAAGATGAGTCCTACGACGAGTAGTACGGCTGGCATCAAGAGGAGCTTGAAGCAGGTGTTGTAGATAACCTCTTTGTCTAGTTGGAACTTCATGCCCGAGAGGGTGAGGCCTGCTGCAAATACGGCAACACCGGAGTTGGCTTTGGCGATGAGCTCAAAGTTGGGGTCGAGGATTGTGGGGAACTTAATGCCACATAGCACCAATATCACAGCAAGGATAGGGGCCCAACAGACGGGAGCCTTGAGGGCATCGAGCACGGGATTGCCCTTCTTGACGGGAGCACCATTGGCGGTAGCAGTGCCTGCCTGACCGGCATTGAGCAGCGCCATACCAATGGGAATGCTGATAGCATTGACCACAATGGATACAATAGCTACAACAAGGCCTGTGGCGGCAGTGCTACCATAGATGGGTTCCAACACGGCAAAACCAAGAAAGCCGATGGTAGGCGAGCCTGTAATAAGGGCACTCACGGCAGCTTCGCTCTTGGTATGCTTGAAGAGTTTGTAGGTAGATAGGTACGACAACAGGAACAGGCCTACGAGAATGACGAGGCTAATGACAAGGAGCTTACCATCAGCAAACAGCATGGTGCGGTCTGCTTTTACGATAGAAACAAACAACGCTGCAGGTAGGGCATAGGTGAGCACCAATTTGTTGAAGATTTGTGCATTGGCTGCAGTGAACACACCACGCTTGCCTGCCATATATCCCAATGCCATGATGACGAAGATGGGAAGAATATCTTTGATAAGGATGTCAAACATAACTTTCTTTTTTAGAGGTTAAGGAGTGTCTCAGAGAACTCGGAGCACTCCGAGCACTCTGACTTCTCCGACTACATCTTGACCGCACTTTTCGGATTCAAGTTCCCGATGTGTCCACTCTCAGTGCCTACGGCAGGGTCGATAACACAGTTAATGAGCGAGGGCTTCTTTGAAGCAAGCGCTGCGGTAAGGGCTGTGCGTACTTCGTCGGGGGTGGTGGCATGGTAGGCCATACCGCCAAAGGCCTCTATCATTTTGTCATAGCGGGCATTAGGGGTGAGCGTAGTGGGCGACGGATCGGGGCCTCCACCGAGGTTGGGGTCATTGCCACGGTAGATGCCACCATTGTTCAGTATCACGATGGTGATGGGTAGGTGGTAGCGACAAATTGTTTCAATCTCCATGCCGCTGAATCCGAAGGCACTGTCTCCCTCTATGGCAATGACCTGTTTGCCACTGGTAACAGCAGCAGCGATAGCATAGCCCATGCCAATACCCATAACGCCCCAGGTGCCAGTGTCAAGGCGCAGGCGCGGGTGGTACATATTGATGACATTGCGTGTGTCGTCAAGGGCGTTGGCACCCTCGTTCACAACATAGATGTCTTTGTAGTCTTGCATCACATCACTCACAGCCTTGAGGGCATTGAAGTAGTTCATAGGCGTGGTGGGTGTAGTGAGCTTGGCCTGCATCTTTACGCTATTGGTCTGCTTCACTGTGTCAATAGCTTCGCGCCACTCCTTAGGACATTGGATGGCGAAGTTGTCCATCTTGGCAATCAGTACCTCGAGTGACGATTCGATATCGCCCACAACAGGCGCAGCAATGGGGCGGTTGCTGTCCATCTCCTCAGGCTGGATGTCGAGTTGGATGAACTGTACGGCAGGATTCCATTTCTTGCCTTTGCCATGGGTGAGCAGCCAGTTGAGACGGGCGCCGATGAGCATGACCACATCGGCCTGACCAAGCACGAGACTACGCGCCGAGGCGGCACATTGAGGATGGTCGTCGGGCAATAGTCCCTTAGCCATGGACATGGGAAGGAAAGGGATGCCTGTTTTCTCTACAAAGGTGCGCACCTGCTCGTCAGCCTGTGCGTAGGCAGCTCCCTTGCCGAGAATGATGAGGGGTTTCTTGGCTGATGCAAGAAGTTTCAATGCACGCTTTATCGAGCCCGAGCAGGGGTATTGTTTGGGCGCAGGGTCAATGGGAGTGAAGAGCGAATTTGCTGCCGCTTGGGCATCCATCGTGGTGCTGAGCATGGCGGTTGTAATGTCGAGATATACTCCGCCGGGACGCCCTGATACAGCAGTGCGGATGGCACGAGCCACGCCTATGGCAATATCTTCGGGGCGATTGATACGGTAGGCTGCTTTAGCGAAGGGCTTGGCTATATTCATTTGGTCAAGCCCCTCATAGTCGCCTTGTGCAAGGTCGATGATGTTGCGGTCACTAGAGCCGCTAATTTGTATCATGGGGAAACCATTGGTGGTAGCTGCCGCTAGGGCAGTGAGGCCATTGAGAAAGCCTGGCGCTGATACCGTAAGGCAGATGCCCGGTTTCTTGGTGAGGTAACCACTGATAGCTGCAGCATTGCCAGCCGATTGCTCGTGGCGGAATCCGATGTAGCGGATGCCCACCTCTTGTGCATGGCGGGCAAGGTCGGTGACGGGGATGCCCACGACACCGTAGATAGTATCCACGCCATTGCGTTTAAGTGCATCTACCATGAGATGCATGCCGTCAGTGAGGGTGGCATTGGGGTTGTTGGTGAGGTAGTCCATGTATTTAGTTAAGAGTTAGGAATTGGAAGTTAGGAGTTTCCCGAGAACTCTGAGAACTCGGAGGACTCAGAGAACTCGGAAAACTTGAATAAAACTTAGGCAGTCTTGCAAATAATCTGCTTTTTACGCAGCGCAGCAATTTCCTCCGGTGTGTAGCCAATTTCGCGGAGCACTTCGTCGGTATGTTGGCCGAGAGCAGGGGCGGGTTTCACTTCAGGCTTGTAGCTTGAGAACTTGGGAGGGCAGCCGATAGTGAGGAACTTGCCACGACCGGGCTGGTCTACCTCAACGATTGTTCCGCATTTGCGCAAAGACTCATCTTCGGCAATCTCCTTCATCGTCAATACAGGTCCGCAGGGTACACCTGCCTTGCCGAGAGTTTCGACAATCTCCATCTTCTCACGAGTGATGGTGTAGGCTTCGACGGCAGCGTATATTTCCTCTTTGATTTTGTTGCGTGCCTCCGGTGTATTGTACTTGGGATCAGTGGCCCACTCGGGATGCCCGATAGCTGTAGCAGCAGCGGCAAAGGGCTTCTCTTCGTTCTGCAATACGATGTAGACGAAGGCGCCTGAATCGGTCTCCCAGCCTTTGCAGCGGTAACACCATCCCATCACCTGTCCGCCCTCGACATTACCGCCACGGGGAACGGTGTTGCCAAAGGTACCGTTGGGATATTGGGGGAAGTGTTGAAGCACTCCCGTATGCTCGAGGATGAGCTGGTCGCGCAGCTTTACGCGGCAGAGGTTGATGACAGCATCCTGCATGGATTGCTCCACGAAGCAGCCCTCTCCTGTCTTCTCGCGCTGCATAAGGGCAGCCAAGAGTCCGATGAGCAGATGCATACCAGTGTTGCTATCTCCCAAGGCGGCACCTGATTGGGTAGGAATATTATAGTCGCCCTTCCACCAACCTGTAGTGGCAGCTGCACCGCCCGCACACTGCGCCACAGGCTCGAAGGCCTTGACTGAAGCGAAAGGCGAGTCGTCATTGAATCCCTTAATGGTGCCGTAGATGACGCGAGGATTGATTTTGTGTACCTCCTCCCACGAGAAACCCAGTTTGGCTACGGCTCCTGGGTGAAGGTTCTCAACGAAAATGTCTGCCGTCTCAAGCAGTTTGGTCAATATCTCTTTACCCTCGGGAGTCTTCATGTTGAGCTCAATAGAGCGTTTGTTGCAGTTAAGTTGCAGGTAGTAGAGACTATCCATATTGGGATAGTCGAGCAACTCTGTTCGTGTAGGGTCGCCAAGACCTACACGCTCAATCTTTATCACATCGGCGCCGAGCCACGCCAACATCTGTGTACATGAGGGGCCTGACTGTACCTGGGTCCAGTCGATGACCTTGATACCTTGCAATGGTGCTGTCATATCAGTAATCTCCTTTGTTGTTTTAGTTAGACATAAAAATTTACACTGACTCAACAACAATACCCCACCGAAGATGTTCGGCGGGGATGATATTCTTTTATGAATTTAAAGTGTGTTAAAGAAGATTGGCTTTAGAACAATGGTGGATAGAAGGCATCTTCGATGTGCTCTATCGTTTGATGTCCTGGCTCTCCTGTGATGGCGATGATATCAAATCGTACGGAGAGGTCAAGGCGGTAGTAGCGTACATAAGCATGGGCAGCTTGCACAATTTTGCGTATTTTGTCATCGGTTACTGCGTCTATAGCATCGCCATAGCGGTCGGTGCGACGAGCTTTTACCTCTATGATAGCAAGTGTGCCGTTCTTTTGTGCTACGATATCAAGTTCCTTGTGTCCGATACGCCAGTTGCGATCGCGTATAGTGTAGCCACGAGCCATAAGATAGGCTACGGCGCGGTCTTCACTGATGGTGCCAAATTCGTTGTGCTGTGCCATATGAGGGTGTATCCAATGCTGCAAAATTAGTGCAAAAATTCAATTCTGCAAATTATAAAGTTTGAACTCGTCATCAGAAAAATCCTATGTGGAAGTTCATAATTTTAATGATTGAGGCTAAAGATTCTTAAAACAGATACAAGGAACAAGAAAAAAATGTAACTTTGCGATAATCTCGAAGGTAGATGGTGTTGGCGAAGAATTTTATTGCTCATTACCCACTTTGTTGATTGGATAAATGTTTATGAACATGAGCGAAGAAAAATATATCCGCGTCAAAGGTGCACGCGTGAATAATTTGAAGAATGTAGAGGTTGACATCCCCCGTAATAAGTTGGTGGTGGTAACTGGGTTGTCGGGCTCCGGCAAGTCGTCGCTTGCCTTCGACACGCTCTATGCTGAAGGGCAACGACGCTATGTGGAGAGTTTGTCTTCATATGCCCGCCAATTTCTCGGCCGCATGAAGAAGCCCGAGTGCGACTTCATCAAAGGATTGCCGCCTGCTATTGCCATAGAGCAGAAGGTGAGCAGCCGTAATCCGCGTTCTACGGTAGGTACCTCGACGGAGATATATGAATACTTACGCTTGCTTTTTGCCCGAGTGGGTAAGACCTACTCGCCCGTGACCGGACAGTTGGTAAAGAAGCACGACACCGATGATATTGTGGCTTGCATGCACTCATATAGTGTTGGTACTCGCTTTACAGTGTTGGCGCCAGTGGTTATTCGTGAAGGTCGCACTTTGCAAGAACAACTTACCGTAGCCATGCAACAGGGATTTGCAAGGGTGGAGGTGAATGGTGAGATCCAACGCATCGAAGAGGCGTTGGAGAAATTGACAATTGACAAATCACAATTGACAAGTCACAAAACAAAGGGGTCGGATGGTGATAATTCA
>JAFYMV010000216.1 GCA_017548225.1 Bacteroidaceae bacterium
GATGAAGGGGGGATAGATGGGCTGTACTCGGTGTCGTGCTCTATCTATCGTGACCGCTTCGTAACGGCCTACTATGTGGACGAGTCGGAAGGGATATTCGGTATCTTGCTTCTCCTCTTGGTGGGTTCTGTGCTCTTGGTTGTGGGGTTGGGGATTGCAAATAATAAAAGATGTGAGTGATGAAACGAATATTCTATGTTTTGACGCTGCTCTGCATAAGCATTGGCGCCTACTCGCAGGGAGTGAAGGTGACAAGGATTGACCTGCCGGAGGGCGAACTCAAGTGGTCATATGAGAGGCCTGAGGATGCCAAGATGTGTGTGCCCGCGGCATTTACAACTAAAGATGGAAAGATTGCAGGGGCATACCGATACAAAGGGAAGACCTATCAGAAAGAGGTGTACAAGATGAAGGTTTCCTTGAAGGGGGAAATATTTTACATCAGCAACAAATGGTTGAGCGACAATGGCTTTCAACAGCTGACCTTGGTGTACAATTCACGAGCCATGCGCTTCAAAGACAAGAGCAAAGCCATACGCCGAGCCTTGTGTAAGGATAAGAATGGAGCTTTTCTGTTGGAGTCGAACTATCCGATGACGCTCTCTGCCTTTGCCGTCGAGTGTAGCAAGTGTAGCACCAATGCCACCTACCTGGATATGGGGGAATATGGCTATGGGTACATCAAGAAGGGTAATATCGTCAAGCCGCTCTTCGTCCTGGGCATTGCCACACAGCATAAGCAGACGAATTGGCTGTATATAGAATGAGAAGAGGGTGAGAGGGAATGCCGATGACTCCTTCACTCCTACAGAAGAAAGACTGTTGTCCGTTGACTGTTAAAGGCTGCGCCTTTGAGCTTTGGCTGCACTCGCAGAAAGAGTTCAAGCGAGCTTGAGACTCCTTTTGGGAGATAAACCTCCCGTCGTCGCAACCGACGCTTTCATACCGCGTCGACGCTGGCACAAACCTTGTCCGTTGACATTAATCTTCTCCTTCACTCCTGAAGAAACATTTGTCTGAACTACTGAACTCCTAACTCCAGAACTCCTAAAATAATAACCTATGAGACGAATACTGATAATCACACTCATCACCATCCTTGCCATTGTGGGCGTAGGGATGCTGATACCACAAAACTTGAAGATGCCCGTTGTGGGGGCCGATAGCAATAGTTATAACCACGAGACCTTCTGGTACGAAGGGTGGGGGACATCCATCGTGCACAAGGGCATCGATGTGTTTGCGCGTCGAGGCACAAGGGTAAACTCTGCCACCATAGGCATCGTGCTCCTTACGGCCGAGTATGGTAAGGGAGGTAAGTTTGTCGTGGTGCTTGGTCCTAAATGGCGACTGCACTACTATGCTCACTTGGACGAGATTAAGACCAAGCGGTTCGCCTTGGTGAATCAAAATACAGAGATAGGTACAGTAGGCAACACGGGCAATGCCATCACTACACCTGCCCATCTGCACTATGGCATAGGCACGCTCATTCCCTATCCCTGGCGCATGGATGATGCTCCACTGGGTCATCAGAAAGCATTCTATCTGAATCCGATTGATTATTTGAAGTAGTGATTTGGCTTTATTAGGGTAATAATATAGATGTTGTCCAAGTCTTTGGATTGTCCCACTAAATTAGGGGGACGAGCGAAGCGGAGGGGGTATTATTACTCTGAATGCCATACCACCTCCCCCTCTTCGAGGGGAAAGCCTTCGGCGCTCCTTAAGGGAGATAAATCTCCCGCCGTCGTAACCGACGCTATCATACCGCGTCGGCCTCCTACCTTAGGAGGAGAAATTAAGGTGTGGACAACTACTATATTATCTCCTGTTTTCATTATTTTTTGTGTAAAAAATACGCAATAATATTTGTAGGGAAAGAAAAAATGCCTACATTTGCGTAAAATTAACACAATAACAGATATGAACGAGCAAATGTATGTATACAAGTACCCGCATCCGGCAGTGACGACAGACTGTGTCATCTTCGGATTTGATGGGGTAAGTATCAAGCTACTACTCATACAGCGTGGTATAGAGCCTTACAAGGGAGCGTGGGCTTTCCCTGGAGGCTTCCTCAGAATGGACGAGACGGCCGAAGAGGGGGCAAAGCGCGAACTCTTTGAGGAGACGGGGCTGAAGGATGTGCAGGTAGAGCAGTTCTATACTTTCACGAGCGTGGATAGAGACCCTCGCGAACGCGTGCTGACCATTGCACACTACGCTTTGGTAAGGATGAAAGATGTGGTAGGAGGTGATGATGCTGCAGGGGCACAGTGGTTTGCCTACGATGAGATTCCCAGCTTGGCATTTGACCACGACCACATACTGCGCAAGGCGATGGCGCACCTGAAAGAGCGTATCTGCTTCCGTCCCATAGGCTTCGAGCTCTTGCCCGAAGTGTTTACGATGAGTGAGCTGCAGAATCTTTATGAGGCGGTGCTGGAGGTGAAGTTTGACCGCCGCAACTTTGCAAACAAGATGCTTAAGTTGGGCATTCTGATTGAAGCAGAAAAGAGAGCTGCTGATGCACCAACGAGAGTACCTAACAAGTACCGCTTCAATGCAGCGAAGTATGCTGAGCTGAAGCAGCGGGGATTTAGATTGGAATTTTAATATCATAAAACACATTACAATCATGTACGACAGAAGCTTCACACCCGAGATGATTCGCGAACTTGCAGCGAACGAGATTTTTGTATTTGGCAGCAACCTCGCCGGCTTTCATGGTGGCGGTGCTGCACGCATTGCACTCAATAACTTTGGAGCAGTTTGGGGACAAGGCGTAGGCATGCAGGGACAATGTTATGCCATACCGACCATGCAAGGTGGGGTAGAGACCATCAAGCCTTATGTGGATGACTTCATCACCTTTGCCCGCACGCATACCGAATACACCTTCCTCGTAACACGCATCGCCTGCGGTATTGCTGGATTTACTCCAAGTGAGATTGCTCCGCTCTTTGCTGATGCCATCGATGTGGAGAATGTGATACTGCCCGAGGATTTCGTGGAGGTGATGCAGGGCAAAAGATTGGATTAGCCATTTATCAAATCACTCGTTCTGTAGCATTTCGTACCGCAACTAAATCTTTTCGTACAGTCGCCTTGAAAAGGCTTGGAAGAGTGGAATATATTAATGAAATTTGTACAAGAAAACTAAAAAACAAGAATGAATATGAAAAAGTTAGTAGTAGCAATGATGGTGGCATTGATGACCACGGTGAGTGTGTGTGCACAGAGGGTAAAACGCTTTGAAACGGAAACCCTTCTTCGAGCAGAAGAGTTGATGAACGAGGGTAAGCTTGATGAAAGCCTGATTTATTTCGAGGCAGAACTGAAGGAGAATCCGAAGAATGCCTATGCATACTTATTGGTGACAACAGTGTATATGGAACTGGGACGATATGACGAGGCAATGATATCCGTAGAGAAAACCATAAAGTACTTACCCAAAAGCCACAGGGAGATGAGAGGAATAGCACATGCTCTAAAGGCTACCATACACGAGAAATCCCAAGAGTGGGAAGAGGCCATCGAACAACTAGATTTGTGTCTGAAAGTGTTACCCAATGATAATTATAGACATCTAGCAGTAGCACACCGCCAACGAGGAGAGATTTACTATAAATTGGGACAACATGAACTAGCTGAGCAGGATTTCAAGAAGTCAAAAGAGTTGAAATCGCTAATGGCAGAGTCTTCATCTAAATGAAACCATGTGGTATGAGAAAAACGGTAAGTGCCCTCTTGGGGATGATGATAGTGGCTTTGTTTGTCGCGAGTTGCGGCAATCGGCGTGCGCATGAGCAGTCGGGTGAGTCGGAGAGCTTCAACTCCATCTACCATTGGAAAACGGTCTTCGCGCCTAACCATGCGGAGATGGCTTTCTTGAAGAAGCATGACATCAAGCGCATCTACCTGAAGATGTTTGATGTGGTAGTAGAGAACAATCATGTGATGGGCACCACAGAGATAGTGCCTGTGGCTACGACGAAGTTCCAGGCTCCTATCCCTAAGGATGTGGAGGTAGTCCCCGTAACCTATGTTACCCTGAACGCCCTGCGTGCCATGCAGGGGCGCGAGCGGGAGTTTGCGGCACTCATCGTCGAACGCATGCTGGCCATGTGCTCGTACAACGACTGTGGCGTGATTCGTGAGGTGCAGATTGACTGCGACTGGACGGCTACGACAAAAGATTCGTACAGCCTGTTCTGCCAGGTGGCAAAGGATGCGTTGGCGGCAGAGGACCTTGACTTGAGCATTACCGTGCGCCTGCACCAGTTGCTTGAGACACCCCCACCTGCCGATCGAGGAGTGCTGATGCTCTATAACACGGGAGCGCTGAAGAACTTTGAAACGAAGAACTCCATCCTCGATATCCATGATGCCCAGCCCTATATCAAGGAGGGCAGATACCCTATTCCATTGGACTATGCTTACCCGGCCTTCGGGTGGGGCATCAAGTTTGCCGATCAGGAGTTTGTATCTATCGTGTCGGAGCATGAAAGGCCTTCGGAAGGAGAGTCTATCAGAGTGGAGCGCCCAACGGCTGCAGAGGTGATGGCCGTGAAGCAGTTGGTAGAGGAGAAGTTGGGCAAGAGCTCAAGAGGAAACATACTGTATCATTTAGACGAATCACAATTAAAGCACTATACCCATGACCAGATCAGTTCGATTCTTGCTTATTAGCCTATTGGCCTTCGGAGCGGTGGGCAGCGCCAAGGCATGCTGGCCCGATTGGTACACTCCCGGAGGATATTATATGTATCGGGTGTATGAAGCTGCTCCCGAAGATTTCGGAGTGGGTGGCGAATACCGTGCCGATACCTACAACTGCAGAGCATGGCAGGCGCTCACCTCAAAGGATATCCCCCTCCGCGATATCTACGAGGTGGTATACAAGATGTCGCTCGAAGAGTTTGAACTCATGTATGACCACCGCAAGGAGCATTACGACAATGCCTTTGCCGAGTGGATAACCAAGCGCGATACCGAAGCGATGGAGTTTCTCCTTCTGGCCAAGACCAACGAGTATATCCGCCTCAAGCGCAACTCACGCTGGTACTATCCCTCGATGAAGATTGGTGCCCGCATGAGTCTCGAGGAGGTGGCCGAGAAGGCGCTGACCACGCAGTCAAAGCGTCTCCGCGACCGCTACCTGTTGCAAGGTGTCAGAGCTCTGTTCACTCTTGCCCGTTACCAAGAGTGCATCGACCTATGGGAGAGCGAGGTGGTCAAACTACCCGAGGGTAACTTGATGCGCCAGCTTATACTCTCCTACATTGCCGGTGCCGAGTTCCATGTGGGCAATACCAGGCAGGCCATTGCGCTCTTTGCCGAGATAGGCGATGTGAGCTCTATGCTCTACTGCATGGGACGCGAGGGCGAGCAGATCAGCAATATTGACGCATTGTTCCTCGTGTGTGAGCACAATTCCCGTAGCGCCTATATCCCCCGAGCGCTGCAGGAGTATGTGAGAATGTTAGAGCCTTCAGGAAACTATTTCTCCCAGTTTTACGATGAGCCCGCTGGGGACAATGAAGACCTCGACAGGCTCTATTCGCTCTCGCTAAACATGGCCAAGAAAGGTCCCTCGAGCACACAGGCCATGTGGTACTATACGGCAGCCTTTCTGTCCGACCTGAAGGGCGA